>JAHZEE010000001.1:0-1104 GCA_019421975.1 Clostridiales bacterium
ACTCCTTGCACATACACTTGTTTTCCGGCGTCCGCTCCAGCCTGCAGGGACAGTAGCCGCCGGTGCGCTTGAGTCCCTCACGGACGGTCTGCACAATCTCCTGGTTGTCGTTGAGCCGTATCTTCATGGGTTCCCCTCCTCAGGACAACGGTTCAAAATCCTGTGCGCCGTGCTTGCAGAGCGGACAGATAAAGTCCGGCGGCAGGGTCTCTCCCTCATAGATATAGCCGCAGATTTTGCACACAAACCCCTTCTTCTTCTCCGCCTGCGGCTTTGCCACCGGCTGGGGCTTGATGCGGGCAAAGTAGTCCGCGTAGGTCACAGAGGGCTCGGTAGAGAGCACCTTGGCCTCGGTGATCTCGGCCACAAACAGGGTGTGGCTGCCGTAGTCCTGGCTGGAGATCACCCGGCCGGACAAAAACGCGTTGGTGTGCTCCGGCCAATACCGCAGGCCATTTTCGCTGCGCGCCTCCGGGCAGTCTGCAAATTTGTCCTCCGTGCGGCCCGACTGGAAGCCGAACCGCTGGAACGCGGCAAAGGGCACGCTGTCGGCGAGCACCGAGACATTGAACACGCCCGTGTGCAGAATCATGTCGTGGGTGTAGTTGGCCTTGTTGACCGCGATGGTAAAGCGCATGGGGGTCTCTGTGAGCTGGGTCACCGTATTGATGATACAGCCGTTATCTTTCCCATTTTCCCGCGCTGTCAGTACAAACAGGCCATAACTCAATTTAAAAAGCGCGGCCGTCTCCACCGCCTCGCCGCCATGGCGCACCTGGGGCGCAGGCTTCATGGTCTTCAAAACCGCGGCCGCCAGATCTGCGACCTGGTCCGCCTGCTCCGGCTGCAGCGCTGAGCGCAGCTGCACGGTCTGCGGCAGGATGGTCATCTGCTTGCACTCCGCCAGCAGCTGCCGCATGAGCTGCCCCGCCTCCGGCGCCCAGGAGCCGTTCTCCACCAGCGCCACGGTGCGGTTCTGCAGATTGTGGTGGACCAGCTGGCGCAGAAGCTGCTCCATATTCACAAAAATGCCCGCGTTATAGGTGGTGGAAGCAAAGACCAGGTGGCTGTAGCGGAACGCCTCGGCCACCAGGTAGGACGGGT
>JAHZEE010000001.1:1114-5795 GCA_019421975.1 Clostridiales bacterium
GGCCGGGTGGACGGCGGAGACATCGTAGAGCGCCACCTTCTGCCCCGCCTCGGGGAAGCGCCCGGCCAGCTGCTGGGCCACCCGCTCGGTGTTGCCGTAGACCGAGGCATAGGCCACCAGCACGCCCTCCACCTCCGGGGTGTAGGTGCTCCACTTCTGGTACAAATTCAGCACATCGGCCAGCTTTTTCCGCCAGACCGGGCCGTGGAGCGGGCAGATCATGTCGATGTCCAGCGACTCCAGCTTGCCCAGGGCCGTCTGCACCTGCGGGCCGTATTTGCCCACGATGTTGGCATAGTAGCGCCGCGCCTCCGGCACAAACTCAGACTGGAACTCAAACTCATCGGCAAACATCCGGCCGCCCAGTGCGCCGAAGGTGCCAAAGGCATCGGCGGAAAAGAGCACCCGCTCGGCCTGCTCATAGACCATCATGACCTCCGGCCAGTGGACCATGGGGGTATGGACAAAGCGCAGGGTGTGGGCGCCGGTGCAGAGGGTCTGACCGTCCTGCACCGTCTGGATCTCCGTCTCCAGCGCGCCGGGGAAGAAGTGCCGCAGCATCTGCTCCGCCTTTTCGGTGCAGAGGATCTTTACCCCGGGATAGCGGCGCACCAGCTCCACCAGGGTGGCCGCATGGTCCGGCTCCACATGGCAGACCACCGCATAGTCCAGCGCCCTGCCCTGCAGCCGCGCAGCCAGGTTGTCAAAAAAGTCGTCCGCCACCGCCCGGTCCACGGTATCGAATACCACCGTCTGCTCGTCGAGCAGCAGGTAGCTGTTGTAGGACATGCCAAGCGGCACCGGAAACGCATTTTCAAACAGGGCAATGCGGCGGTCGTCTCCGCCAATCCAGGTGAGTCTCTCTGTAATTTCTCTTGTATAGGCCATTTTATCCCTCTTTTCCATATCCCACTCGGTTTCCTTGCTGATTTTTATTGAATTATACCATATAATTCCGCAAAGTTGTGTCGCATTTGCAACAGATTTATGATACAATTATAAAAAGTCTTTGAACCGATGGGAGGTACCCTATGGAATCCAATCCCCTGTTTTCCGACATTTCCCCCGAGCAGCGCGCGCAGATGCTCTGCTGCTTTCACCCGGAATACCGAAACTACCAGAAAGGTGAAACCGTCCTTGCCTACGCCGCAGAGCCCACCACCCTGGGGATTCTGCTCTCCGGCGCGGCGCATCTGTACTATCTGGACGCGGACGGCGGTTACACCCTGCTGGAGCAGTTTGCGCCCAACGACCTGTTTGGGGAGATCTTTCTGCCGCCCGTCGGCGCTCTGAGCTATCTGGTGGAGGCGGACGCCCCCTGTCAGGTGCTGTTTCTGCCCTATGCCGACCTCATCAAGCGCTGTGAAAACGCCTGTGAACACCACTCTCAACTGGTGAGCAATCTGCTGCAGATGACCGCCAAAAAGACCCAATCGCTGGCGCTGCACCTCAACTTCGTCAGCAAAAAAACCGTTCGGCAGCGCCTGCTCTCCTATCTGGAGTATCTGCGCGATCTGACCGGCGCCCCCACCTTCTATCTGGAGCACTCTCTGAGCTGGGTGGCCGACTACCTGTGCGTGGACCGGACCAGCCTCATGCGCGAGATGCGCAATCTGCGCCAATGGGGGGTCATCGCCACCCACGGCAAGTGGGTCACACTGGACGCCGCGCTGCTGGAGGCGCCTAATGCAGCCCCGGCAGGCTTGAAAGCGCCCTCCGGCGAGTGAATTAATAACAGGGCACTACGCCCGAACAGGATTGGAGGCATTCCCAATGAACATTGTCATCGCAATGGACTCGCTCAAGGGTTCTCTCACCTCTTTGCAGGCCGGCGAGGCCATCGGCGCAGCTGCGGCGCGGTGCGGCTTCTGCGCCGATGTTCTGCCCATGGCGGACGGCGGCGAGGGCACTGCCGACGCGCTGGTCTCCGGGCTCGGCGGCCGCTGGCAGAGCGTGGAGGTGACCGGCCCCCTGGGCGCGCCTGTCACCGCGCGCTACGGCATTCTCCCGCAAGAACAGCTGGCCGTCATCGAGATGGCGGCCGCCGCCGGCCTGCCGCTGGTGCCGCCGGCGCGCCGCGACCCGCGGCGCACCACCACCTATGGCCTGGGGCAGATGATCCTCGACGCCTGGGACCGGGGCTGCCGGTCCTATCTCATCGGCATCGGCGGCAGCGCCACCAACGACGGCGGCCTCGGCATGCTCACCGCCCTGGGCTACCGGTTTTTGGACGAGGACGGCCACCCGGTGGGGATCTACGGCGGCGATGTGGCCGCCGTCCGCGCCATCGACGGCAGCGGCGTTCATCCCGCCGTCCGCGCCGGCGCCTTCCGCATCGCCTGCGATGTGACCAATCCCCTGTGCGGCCCCAACGGCTGCTCGGCCATCTTCGGCCCGCAGAAGGGCGCCACGCCCCAGATCATCGCAGAGCTGGATGCGGCCCTGGACGCCTACAGCCAGCTGGCCGCCCGGTTCTTCGGCCAGGATCTGTCCCGGCAGCCCGGCGTGGGCGCGGCGGGCGGGCTGGGCTTCGCCTTTGCCGCTTTCCTCGGCGGCACGCTCCAGCCGGGCGCGGAACTCGTCATTGAGGCCACCGGCCTGCGCCATGCCCTGGAGCGGGCAGACCTCGTGGTGACCGGCGAGGGCCGGCTCGACGGCCAGTCCGCCATGGGCAAGACGCCCTGCGCCATTGCCGCTGCGGCCAGGCAGTGTGGCGTCCCCGTGATCGCCTTTGCCGGAAGTGTCACCGCCGGCGCGGCGGCCTGCCACGACGCGGGCATCGACGCCTATTTCCCGATCGTCCGCGGCCCCATCTCGCTGGAGGACGCCATGGATCCGGACACCGCTCGCGCCGCCCTCACAGGCGCGGCGGAGGAGGTCTTTCGGCTGCTGCGCCGCTGGCGCGAAGCATAAAGGCATAAAAGCATAAAAGAGCACGCCCTGTGGGCGTGCTTTTTTCTATTCTTCTACGCCCGCGAGCGCCTTCACCTGCGCCAGCAGCGCCGCGCCGTCGCGAATTTCAAAATTCCCCTCGTCGGCGCTCACATAGACCTCGTTGAAATCCCCCAGGATGATGTGCAGCGGCTGACCGGCACAGACGCCGTCGATCTCAAAGGCCACCTCGTCCAGGGAATAGGACCCGCGCGTCTGGGCCATCCGACTGCACTGGGCGCCGGCCAGAAGCGCCTTGAGCTGCACCAGATCCACCCGGTCCATGATCTCCTCCGGCCGGCCGTCCTCATAGTAGGTCACCCTCTGGATCTCATACTGTGCTGCATCCGAGACCACCGGCTGCGGCCAGAAGCTGAGCGCCGCAAAGAGCACAATCAGCACGGCGCAGACAGCCATGCCCACTTTTTTCGCATTTCTCCCGCCCCTTTTCTGTTCTTGTACTCTTCAAGTGTACCACACCTGCCGCCAGTTTGCCAGAGGGCTGCAAATCACGCCCCTCCAAATGGCTCCCCCTGAGGGGGAGCTGGCCGCAGCGCGGCCTGAGAGGGGGAAGCCCCCCCGGACTGCGCGGCCCTCTAGGGGAGTCTTTTTATGGGCTCATAGTTAAGCTGGGCGGCCTCATCTGTGGCCTCCAGCTTGAAGATCACCGGGCGCAGACCATCGTTGCAGCTGCAGATCGCCACACCGGGACGGCGGATCCAGTCTCCATAGTAGAATAGGCTGTCGCCCATCCCGTGGGCCAGGGCAAACGCATACTGGTAGATGGCTTTCCACGCCTCGTCACAAAATCCGTCGGGCTTGGCATAGTCGGCGTAGAACACCTGGCCGGCCTGCAGCATGGGACAGGCCTGCAGCCCCTCTGCGCCATACTCCCGCGCAAGCGCCTCGTCCAGGGTGGTCTTCAGCACTGTTATTTTTACGCGATTCACTGTAACACCCCCTTTCAAAGCATGGCCGGCGGCGCGTCGGCCGCCAGCTCCTGCACCGTCTGCAAAAACAGCTGAGCGGCCGGGTTGGCCGCTGCGTGACCCCAAGCCACCGCGTAGGGGATCTCCGTGTCAACGCTGTCGATCTCCACGGTATCGACCAGCGCGGCGTAGGTTCTGGCCGTACCGGTGGGCAGCACCGCCAGGCCCAGCCCCGCCGCCACCGCCATCACCAGAGACTTCACGCTGTCGTGGCTGCTCACAATGTTGGGGGAGAAGTGAAAAGCGGAGAACAGCTCCAGAATCTCCATGTACAGAATCGGACTCTCCGTCTCGGACAGGGCCGCGAACCGCTGCCGCTGCAGCGCCTGCAGGTCCACAGGCCCCTGGGCCAGCTCACTGCCCCTGGGCGCCACCAGGCTCAGGGTTTCGTAGTGGGTGATCCGGGACTGCACCCCCTCCGGCACCATGTCCCGCGGCAAAAAGAAGAAGTCGTACTCGCCGTCGCGCAGGGCCAGCGCAAGCCGGCTGCCCGGCACCGCGGCCAGCTCCACGGCGATCTCCGGGTACTGCGCGCAGAAGGCGCGCAGACACGCGACCGGAAACGCGCCGGAGGTGGCATCACAGCCCACGGAGATCCGGCCCGCACCGCCGGCGCGCATCTGCGAGAGCACATTCTGGGCCCGGCTGAGCGCTTCGAGCGCCTCCTGGGCATAGGGCAGCAGTACCCGCCCCTCCTCCGTGAGCACCACATCCCGCTTGGAACGGGCAAACAGCCGGACGCCGAATTCCCGCTCCAAATC
>JAHZEE010000001.1:5805-10469 GCA_019421975.1 Clostridiales bacterium
CCGTGGGCTGGGAAATCTGCCGCCGCCGGGCCGCCTCTGAAAAATTGAGTGTCTGGGCCACCGTGAGAAAGCAGGCCATTTGTGCCATATCCATCCATATTCCCCCTTGACGCGGTGTGATATTATCTGGTATAATTCAATTATAGCATAAACCAATTCGTTTTGTAAATAACTAAGTCAACTTTTTCCGGTTTTTGAATGAACAGGAGCCATCTATGGAGCAAATTGTGATTACCGGCATGGGGGCGGTGACGCCGCTGGGCATCGGGGTGGACCAATATTGGGACGCGCTGGCGGCGGGCAAGTGCGGCGTCCGGCGCATCCGCCAGTTTGACCCGTCAGAGCTGGCGGTACAGATCGCCGCGGAGGTGCCGGGATTCAATCCGGCCGACCACCTGCCAAAGCACCTGATCCGGGAGACCGACGCCTTTATGCAGTATGCCTATCTGGCCGCCGAGGAGGCGCTGGCCGGCCAGACGCTGACGCCGGAGCGGACGGGCATTGTGATGGGGACGGCCATGAACGGCATCACCACCATCGCCCACACCCAGCAGGCGCTCTCCAACGCCTCCCACAAGAAGGTGGGCCCCCGGTTTGTGCCGAAGATTCTGGGCAATGTGGCCGCGGCCCAGATCGCCATTGCCCACCACATCCGCGGCCCCAACCTGACCCTGGGCACGGCCTGTGCCTCCGGCGGCGATGCGGTGAGCACCGCGTGCCTGCTGCTGCAGGCGGGCAGGGCCGACGCAGTGCTGGCCGTGGGGGCCGAGGCGGTGCTGTGTCCGCTGGTCATCTACTCGCTCTCCAACGCCCAGGCCCTGTCCCGGCGCAACGACGATCCCCAGCACGCCTGCCGGCCCTTCGACGCAGCGCGCGACGGATTCGTCATCGGCGAGGGCGGCGGCGCGCTGCTGCTGGAGACCCTGTCCCACGCGCAGGCGCGCGGCGCCCCGCTCTACGCCACGGTGGCCGGCTGCGGCAACAACAGCGACGCCTACCATGTGACGGCGCCGGAGCCGTCCGGCGCGGCAGAGGCCGCGTGTATGCGCCTGGCGCTGGCGGACGCGGGCCTGCAGCCGGAGCAGATCGGCTACCTCAACGCCCACGGCACGGGCACGCTGCTGGGCGACGCGGCGGAGAGCGCGGCCATCAGCCAGGTGTTCTCCGACCCGCCGCCGGTGAGCTCCACCAAGGGCGCCACCGGCCACATGATGGGCGCGGGCGGCATCACGGAGCTGATCGCCTGCGTCCAGGCCATCCGGACGGGCCTGCTGCCCCCAACGCTCAACTACAGCCAGCCCGATCCCCAGTGCGGTCTGGACTATGTCCCCAACGCCGCCCGCAGCGTCCGGCTGCGCTACGCCATGTCCAACGCCTTTGGCTTCGGCGGGCAAAATTCCAGCGTCATTCTCGGCGCAGCGCCGTAATCCGACAGACGCCGCCGCTATTTTTTTCTATACTGACTGACAAGGAGTATTCTCTATGCGTTTTTATCATCGATTTGTGGACGAGACCCTGGACGGCAACGGGACACTGCAGCAGTTTTCGCTGCACTATCCCGACAACTTCAACTTTGGCTACGATGTGGTGGACGCCATCGCAGACGAGCAGCCGGACCGGCGGGCGCTGGTCTGGTGCAATCAGCGCGGCGACGAGCGGACCTTCACCTTCTCCGAGCTCAAAGAGCTGAGCAATCGCGCGGCCAACTTCTTCCGCGCCCAGGGCGTCAGGCGGGGCGACCGGGTCATGCTGATGCTCAAGCGCCACCACCAGTACTGGTCTGCCATTGTGGGCCTGCACAAGCTGGGCGCAGTGGTCATCCCCGCCACCCACCTGCTCACCACCAAGGACATGGAGTACCGCATCAACGCCGTGAACATCCGCACTGTGGTGGTGACGGGTGAGGACGGCACGGCCGAGGCGCTGTCCCACTGCCGGTGCAGTACGCTGGAGAACCGGATCATTGTCCACGGCAGCCAGCCCGGCTTTGTGGACTACGACCAGGGCCTGGCGGCCGCCTCGCCGGAGCTTGCGCGCGTGCCGACCCAGGTGACCGATCCGTTTCTGCTCTACTTCACCTCCGGCACCACCGGCCAGCCCAAGGCGGTCATGCACGACTTCACCTACCCGCTGGGCCATGTGATCACCGCCCGCCACTGGCAGAATGTGCGCGACGGCGGCCTGCATCTGAGCGTGTCCGACACCGGCTGGGGCAAGGCCTCCTGGGGAAAAATCTACGGCCAGTGGCTCGCCGGCGCAGCCGTGATGGTCTATGACTACGACCAGTTTAACCCCCAGAAGCTGATGGCGGTGGTCCAGAAATACGGTGTGGACACCTTCTGCGCGCCGCCCACTGTGTTCCGGTATCTGGTCAAGCGCAAGATCCCGGACGGGATGTTCTCATCGGTCCAGTATGCCGTCACAGCCGGCGAGGCGCTCAACCCGGAGATCGCCGTCAAGTTTCAGGAGCAGACCGGCCTGACCCTCCACGAAGGCTTCGGCCAGACCGAGTCGGTGCTCATGGTGGGCAACCTGGTGGGCATGCCAGTCCATCCCGGCTCCATGGGCAAGCCCTCTCCCCTGTACCACATCGAGCTGCTCAAGGAGGACGGCACCTACGCCAAGGACGGCGAGGAGGGCGAGATGGTGGTCGTGCCGCCCGAACACGGCGCGCAGCACGGCGTGTTCATGGGCTACGACGGCGACGAGGACCTCTACCGCTGGGTCTGGCGCGGCGGGGTATACCACACCCGCGACATCGCCCGGCGCGACCGCGACGGCTACTACTGGTACTGCAGCCGCACCGACGATGTCATCAAGTCCAGCGGCTACCGCATCAGCCCCTTTGAGGTCGAGAGTGTGCTCATGGAGCACCCGGCCGTGATGGAGTGCGCCGTCATCGGCGTGCCCGACCCCGACCGGGGCGCCGCCATCAAGGCCTTCATCGTCCCCACCCATCCGGAGGCAGACCACGCCGAGCTCACAGCCCAGCTCCGGCACTACATGGCCGAAAACGCAGCCTCCTACAAGCATCCCAAGCTCTATGAGTTTGTCTCCGAAATGCCCAAAACCATCAGCGGCAAAATCCGCCGGGTGGAGCTGCGGGAGGGCTCTTCGGACAAATAAAAGGTCCCCAAGCAACGAGGAAGGAAGTGGAAACCGTGGAATTTACCTACGATGCGGCCATGTTCCGCGAGGTATTTGAGACCCAGTTCACCTGGCTGTGCGGCTTTGAGCGCAATGTGCGCCGCTACGGCCAGAAAACAGCGCTGTTTGACCCGTCCAGCGGCCGGGCCTGGACCTACCGTCAGCTGGATGCGGTCACCAACCAGCTGGCCCACGCGCTGCAGCGCGATGGGGTCGGCCACGGCGATGTGGTTCTCTACCAGCTGTTCAACTCCCCGGAATTCGCCTTCTGCTATCTGGCGCCGCAGAAGCTGGGCGCCATCAACGCCCCGGCTAACTACAATCTGGCCGCAGGCGAGACGGCCAGCCTGCTCGAGCGCAACCGCCCCAGGGTCTATCTCTACGACGCCGAGGTGCGCCAGATGGCCTGCCACGCCCTGGAGCTGTCCGGCTACCGCCCGGAGCGCATCATCATGGTGGATTCCCCCGGTGCCGCCGGACCGGCGCCGGAGGGCCACATTCTGTTCTCCGACTACCTGGCAGGCCAGCCGCAGACGCCCGTGACGCCAGACTGCAGGCCCCACATCTACGACGAGGTCACGCGGCTGTTCACCTCCGGCACCACCGGGCTTCCCAAGGGCGTGCCCCTCAACCATGTGACGGAGGTGCTCTCGGCCCACGATGTGATGATGAACTTCCCTCTGAACGCCGACGACCGGACCATGAACATGACCCCCTGGTTCCACCGCGGCGGCCTGCACTCCGGCGGGCTGACCCCCACCCTGTACGCCGGCGGCGAGGTGGTGGTGCTGCGCACCTTCCAGCCCAAGCTGTGCCTGGAGTATGCGGAAAAATACAAGGTCACCTTCCTCATCGGCGTGCCGGCCGTGCTGGAGATGCTGGCCAACACCCAGCAGAAGCGCGCCTATGACCTGTCCAGCCTGCACGGCATCGTCACCATGGGCGCGCCGCTGGAGAAGGCTGCCTGCGAGCGGTACCACCGGGTGCTGACCCCCAACATCTTCAACGGCTACGGCACCACGGAGACCTTCTGGAACACCTTTCTGCGCCCGGCGGAGCTGCCGGCCATGGCGGGCTCGGCCGGCCGGGCCTGTACCGACGACGAGGTGCGGGTGGTGAAGTACTGCGAGGACCGCCGGGCGGAGCCGGACGAGCTGGCGGCCCAGGACAACTGCGAGGTCGGCGAGGTCATCATCCGCTCGCCCACCAAGTGTACCTACTGTTACTCCGACAGCGCCCAGGTGAGCCACGAGAAGTTCTACAAGGGCTGGCTCTATACGGGCGATCTCGCCACCTGGGACGAGAACCAGTTTTTGTTTTTGCGTGGGCGGAAGGACGACATGCTGATCTGCTCCGGGGAGAACATCTACCCGGCCCAGATCGAGGAGGTGCTCAACACCCACCCCAAGGTACGCGACTGCATTGTCACAGCCGTGCCGGACAAGACCCGCGGCCAGGCGGTGGCGGCCTACATTGTGGCGGACGACGCCTCGCTCACCGTCTCGGAGATGATCGAC
>JAHZEE010000001.1:10479-21011 GCA_019421975.1 Clostridiales bacterium
TCTCGCAGTACAAGCGGCCCCGGTATTACCGCTTCGTCGATGCGCTCCCCCTCACCGCCACCGGGAAGAAGCAGCATTTCAAAATCCGTGAACAGGCGGCGCAGGATCTGGCCGCAGGCCTGCTGCGCCGCAGCTGAGGAGGCATTTTTATGATATCCCAACCCTATCGCCGCCGGGCGCAGTACTATGAGACCGACCAGATGGCCATTGTCCACCACACCAACTACATCCGCTGGTTTGAAGAGGCCCGCATCGACTGGATGCGGCAGCAGGGCTATGGCTGCCGGGAGCTGGAGGCCCAGGGTCTCATCATCCCCGTTGTGGATGCCAGCGCCAAATACCTGCGCTCGGTTCTGTTCGACGACGAGGTGGAGATCACCGCCAAGCTGGTGGTCTTCACCGGCGTGCGCATGGCCTTCGACTACACCGTCCGGTTTGTCTCCGACGGCGCAGTGGCCGTCACCGGCCACACTACCCACTGCTTTGTGGACCCAGCGCATGTGCCCGTCAGCGTCAAGCGCCGCAATCCCCAGCTTTTCACCGCCCTTTCGGCGCTGGTGGAAACCTAACACCTCTCCGTCATGGCTTACGCCATGCCACCTCCCCTCCAAAGGAGGCTCTGGAGGGTGCAAAATAAAAAGGCTCCCCTGGAGGGGAGCTGGCAGCGAAGCGGACTGAGAGGTGTCAATCTCCCGTCTGGGATGTATCCGCCTCCGCTATATGATTCGCGCAAGTTTCCTTGAAGTAGAATATTCAGATAAAGAGGAGCTTCTGCGTCTGGCAGAGGCTCCTTTCGTGTCTGATCCTTCCCGAACACCTCTCAGTCAGCTGCCGCTGACAGCTCCCCTCAGGGGGAGCCTTTGTGGGGATGCGGAGCAGTGCTCAAAGCCTCCCCTTGAGGGGAGGTGCCGCCGCAGGCGGCGGAGAGGTGGCCTCCGGCCAGATCTCCGACCACAGAGGCGCGTTTTGATATGTTCAGATTGCTGGAAAATTCTTGCATGTCCAGCCACTTTCGGGTATACTAAAGGTAGTAGCCGAGCATTGCCTCATTTGACGCGCCCCAGGGCGCACTAGGGAGGTCATCCGCATCGAAACTGCAACCTGTACATCGCTCACCCACTGCCCCTACTGTGGTGCGCTCACCACACCGGGACGCCCCTGTCCCAGCTGCTCGTTTGACCCCGCGCGGCAGCAGATCCCTTCAACTCAGGAGCTGCAGGAAAGATATCTGCCCCACTACACCGCGCTGCGGCCGCAGTTTGACGCGCTGCACCGAGAGCTGCGGGGCTATGCCGCCCGCAGGGCGCACCACGGGCGCTCTCTGCAGCTGAGCCGGCTGATCTGCCTTCTGGTGGGCCTGGTCGGCGCGGTGCTGCTTGTGACGCATCTGGCACAGTCCTTTACCCTGGAATCCGCTGCTACGCCGCTGGTGATCGTTCTGTTTGCCCTCGCCATGGACCTGCTGGTCCGGCACAGCAACACCCACACCGCCGAACGGCAGCTGAAAGCCATCTCGCTGCTGCAGACCCAGATCGAGCTGCAGGACCAGGATATCCGGGCGCCGCTGCATTTTGCGTTCTGCCACCCGGCCGTGCTCGCTGAGATCATCGCCGCGCCGGAGGACCCATCCCAGGCTGTCTGCCGCATCCGGCAGCAGGCCATGGAGCAGGCCATCCTGGAGGCCGGCCGCTGGCCCCTGCGCCCGGTGGAGCAGGAGGCCATGATGGAGCTTGGCATGTGGAACCACTATACCGCAATCCCCAAGAAATCGGAGGAATGAACCATGAATCTCAAAGGCAGAAGCTTTTTAAAACTGCTGGACTTTACGCCGGAGGAGATCCTGTACCTGCTGGATCTGGCGGAGAGCCTCAAGGCCAAGAAAAAGGCCAATGTACGCATCGACCGCTGGCAGGGCAAAAACCTCGCCCTGATCTTTGTAAAGACTCCCACCCGAACCCGATGCGCGTTTGAGGTCGCCGCCCACGACATGGGCATGGGCGTCACCTACCTCGACCCCACGGGCTCCCAGATCGGCAAGAAGGAGTCCATCGCCGACACCGCGCGGGTGCTGGGGCGGATGTTTGACGCCATCGAATACCGCGGCTTCGGCCAGGACATCGTCGAGGAGCTGGCCAGGTACGCGGGCGTGCCGGTCTACAACGGCCTCACCAACGAGTTCCATCCCACCCAGATGCTGGCGGACATGCTGACCGTGCGCGAGCACTTCGGCCGGCTCGCGGGCGTCCGCTTCTGCTACCTGGGCGACGCCCGCTACAACACCGGCAACAGCCTGATGGTGGTCTGCGCCAAGCTGGGGCTGCAGTTCACCGCCTGCGCGCCCAAGGCCTATTGGCCGGCTCCGGCGCTGGTGGACACCTGCCGCGCACTCTGTGAATCCTCCGGCGGCTCAATTACGCTCACGGAGGATGTCTCCGAGGGCACCCGCGGCGCGGATGTCATCGCCACCGATGTGTGGGTCTCCATGGGCGAGCCCATGGACGCCTGGAAGGAGCGCATCGACGCGCTGCTGCCCTATCAGGTGAACCGGAAGGTGATGGAAAACGCCGGACCGGACGCCATCTTCATGCACTGTCTGCCAGCCTTCCACGACCTGGGCACCGGCATCGGCCGCGAGGTCTACGAGACATTCGGCCTGGCCGAGCTGGAGGTCACAGACGAGGTCTTTGAGAGCGCCCAGTCCATCGTCTTTGACGAGGCCGAAAACCGGATGCACACCATCAAGGCCGTCATGGTCGCCACCCTGGACGAATCCTACTGAGTAAAAAACGCAGCCGCGTTTTTCACCTTCCGGCCCCGGCCGGAATCTACAACGAATGGCCCTTTCGGGCGAAAGGAGCGAACACCATGAAACTCACATTTACAGACAAGAAGATCACGCTTCCCAAGGCCGTGCACGACTACGCGGAAAAGAAAGTGGGCAAGCTGGACCGCTATTTTAAAAATGACACGGAGGCCACAGTGGTCTTCAGCGTGGAGAAAGACCGCAACCGCGTGGAGTTGACCGTCCGGTCCAGCGGCACCATCCTGCGCGTGTCCGAGCAGACCTCTGACATGTTTGCCTCCATCGACGCAGCTGTCACCTCCATGGAGCGGCAGATCCGCAAAAACAAGACCCGCCTGGAGAAGCGGCTGCGCCAGGGCGCCTTCGAGCGGGTCCTGCCCGAGACGCCGTCCTCGTTTGCCGAGGTGCAGGAGGAGGGGGCGTTTGAGATCGTGCGCACCAAGCAGTTCCCCATCAAGCCCATGACCCGGGAAGAGGCGATTTTGCAGATGAACCTGCTTGAGCACACCTTCTTCGCCTTCAAGGACGAGGAGTCCGACGGCGCCTTCGCCGTTGTCTACAGGCGCAACGACGGCGGCTACGGTCTCATTGAGGACCGCGGCTGAGACAGAATTTGACACGGACGCACGCCGGATGGACACGCCTCCGGCGTGCGTTTTTTGCTATCTGGCGAAAAAATCCCCCGCAGATTTGTGAAATTTGCACCAATTTTCGCCTTGTTTTTGCTGGAAAATCTTTTTTTACCGTCCTTTTTACCAAATGAGTGGTATTTTTTCTTGCAAATCTTAGCCGCTTATGATATAAATTTTGTTGTATGGATACAAGATTGGCGTACTGCGTCATTGCAGCTGCGACCAAGCGAAATCCCCCCTCCCGCCATTCAGAAACAGAGGTGAATTTGATGGCTCATGCGTTTTTTGGAGGCGTCCATCCGAAAGACATGAAGGCGATGTCCTGTGACAAAGCCATTCAGGTGTTTCCCGCCCCCAAGCAAGTCGTAATCCCCATGTCCCAGCACATTGGCGCACCCTGCCAGCCCCTTGTCAAAAAGGGCGATGTGGTCACGGTGGGTCAGAAGATTGGTGACAATACCGGGATGTGCGTGCCTGTGCACGCCTCCGTGTCCGGTAAGGTCATCGCCGTGGAACCCCGCCCCTATGTGGGCGGTACCAATGTAATGGCTGTCGTCATCGAAAATGATTTTCAGGACACCCTGTGCCCCGAAATTCAGCCGCGGCAGTCCATCGATTCCCTGAGCCCGGAAGAGCTTACGGAGATCATTCACCAGGCTGGCATCGCCGGTATGGGCGGCGCCACCTTCCCAACCCATGTGAAGATTTCCAGCGGCATCGGCAAGGTCGACACCATCATCGTCAACGCCGCCGAGTGCGAACCCTACATTACATCTGACGACCGGCTCATGCGGGAGATGCCGGAAAAGGTGCTTGCAGGCCTTCGCATTGTCATGAAGATCTTCGGTCTCGATAAGGCTTATATCGGCATCGAAGACAACAAGCCCCAGGCGGCAGACGCGCTGCAGTCCAAGCTGGAGGCGGGCGAGCACATCGAGATTCTCCGCCTGCACACGCGTTACCCCCAGGGCGCTGAAAAGCAGCTGATCCAGGCCGCCACCGGCCGTCAGGTGCCGCCGGGCGGTCTGCCTGCCGCCGTCGGCTGCGCTGTGTTCAATGTGGCCACGGTCAAGGCCATCTACGACGCGGTGTACGAGGGCATGCCGCTCGTCCGGCGTGTTGTCACCGTCACCGGCTCTGCCATGAAGGACACCGCCAACTACTTAGCCCCCATCGGCACCTCCTTCCAGGACCTCATCGACGCCGCCGGCGGCTTTGCCACCGACCCGTACAAGGTTTTGACCGGCGGCCCCATGATGGGCATTGCCCAGCACACGCTGGAGGTGTCCATGATCAAGGGCACCAACGCCGTCACCTGCTTCAGCCAGAAGGACAACCACGAGGTCAAAGTGCCGCACTGCATCCGCTGCGGCAAGTGCGTGGGCGTGTGCCCCATGCATCTGATGCCACTCATGATGTACAAGGCCGAGCGCAACAGCAATATGGAGGATCTGGATTCGCTGCATGTCATGGACTGCATCGAGTGCGGCTCCTGCGCTTACACCTGCCCGGCCGGCATCCATCTGGTGCAGAGCTTTAAGATTGCCAAGCAGAAGCTGCGCGAGGCGCAGGCTGCTGCAAAGGTCTGAGGAGGTGTGATCTTTGGATACAAAAATGGATAACCAGAAGGAAAACCAGAACGCGGCAGCGCCGCAGGAGGCCAAGACCACACCGGCCGCCCCGGCAGAAAAGCCGGAAGCGCCTGTGGAAAAGCCGGTGCCGCCGACGGAGCAGTCCGCCGTGCCGCCGGCAGAGCCGGCCAAGCCTGAAGTCCAGTCGGCGCCGGCAGCGCCCAAGGCCACCGCGCAGGCTGCAAAGCCGGCCGCAGTCAAGGCGCCGGCCTACAACCTGACCGTCTCTGTCTCCCCCCACGCGCACTCCAATGAGTCCACCCGCAGCATCATGCTCGATGTCATCATCGCGCTGCTGCCGGCCCTGATTGGCGCCTGCGTGTTCTTCGGCATGCGCTCTCTGATGCTGTGCGCGGTCTCTGCCGCGGCCTGCGTCTTCTTCGAGTGGGCATACCGCAAGGTCATGAAGCTCGACTGCACCGTCGGCGACCTGTCGGCCATCGTCACAGGCCTGCTGCTGGCCTTTGTCTGCCCGGTCACAACGCCGTACTGGTGTATCATCATCGGCGACTTCTTCGCCATCATCATTGTCAAGCAGCTCTTCGGCGGCATCGGCAAGAACTTTATGAACCCGGCGCTTGCCGGCCGTGCCGTTATGTTCTCCTGGCCGGTCATCATGTCCACCTGGGTGGTTCCCGGCACTACGGTCGCGGTCTTTGGCTCCAATGCCGACGCCACCACCGCTGCGACGGCCATGAGCTACATGCACAACGGCCTGCTGCCCGACGGCATCTCCCTGATGGAGCTGTTCATCGGCAACGCCGGCGGCTGCCTGGGCGAGACCTCGTTCCTGCTGCTGCTCATCGGCGGCATCTACCTGGTGATCCGCAAGGTCATCACGCCGACCATCCCCGTGGCCTACATCGCGACGGTCGCGGTTTTGACCTTCCTGTTCCCCATGGGCAACGACAATGTCACCTGGATGGCCTACCAGCTGTTCGGCGGCGGCCTGGCCCTGGGCGCCATCTTCATGTCGACCGACTCTGTCACCTCCCCGGTCACCCAAACCGGCCAGCTCATCGACGGCATTGCCGGCGGCCTTTTGGCTGTGTTCATCCGCTACTTCGGCTCCTATCCCGAGGGCGTCTCCTACGCCATCATCATCATGAACTGCTGTGTGTTCCTCATTGACAAGATCGGCCGCCCGAAGCGCTTTGGTCTGGTCAAAGAGGCCAAAGAAGGAGGTGCCAAGTAATGGCAAAACAACAGAATGGCGGCGCCTATATTCTCCGCCTGACGCTGACACTGCTGATCATTGCTGCTGTCTGTGCAGGCCTGCTTGGCTTGGTCAACGGTATTACCGAGGACAAAATTGCGGCGCGTACCGCACAGAAGACGCAGGCCTCCATGCAGGAGGTCATGCCGGATGCGAGTTCATTTGAGGAAGTCGACTTCACCGGCGCCGACGAGACCGGTCTTGTCACCTCTGCCAACGCAGCGCTCGACGAGAGCGGCAATGTCATCGGCTATGTTGTACAGACTGAGCCCTCCGGCTTCGGCGGCGTGATCCAGATGGTCACCGGCGTGGACGCCACCGGCGCTGTCACCGGCGTGTCCATCATTGACATGTCTGAGACCTCCGGCCTGGGCACCAACGCAGAGAAGCCGGCCTTTAAGGATCAGTTCCTGGGCACGACCGGTGATCTGGCTGTCACCAAGGACGGCGGCACCATCGACGCGCTGACCGGTGCGACCATCACCTCCCGCGCAGTCACCAACGGCGTCAACGCCGCAGTTGCCTGTGCAAACAATCTGGGTTAAGTGAGGAGGAATCGTCATGAATTTTGGAAAACAGTTTAAAGACGGTCTTCTGTTGCAGAACCCCGTTACCGTTCAGCTGCTGGGCATGTGCTCGGTCATGGCCATCACCACAACGCTCTTCAACGGCATCGGCATGGGCCTGTCCGTCACCATCATCCTGACCTGCTCCAACATCGTCATCTCCCTGCTGCGTAAGGTTATCCCAAGTAAAATCCGTATTGCAGCATTTATTGTCGTCATCTCTACCTTCGTCACCATCGTGGATTTGGTACTGCAGGCCTTTATCCCGGCCCTGTCAGACTCCATGGGCGTGTTTATCCCGCTGATTGTGGTCAACTGTATCATTTTGGGCCGGGCTGAGGCGTTCTCCTATAAGAACGGCGTGGGCGCCTCCGCCATCGACGGCATCGCGCAGGGCCTCGGCTACACCGTGGTGCTTATCATCATGTGTGTGATCCGCGAGTTTTTGGGCAACGGCACCTTTGGCGGCGGCCTGCTCAACGGCGGTGACGGCATCCGAATCATCCCGGAAGGTTATCCCTGTCTAGATCTGATCCTGCCTGTAGGCGGTTTCATCGTTCTGGCATTTGTAATTGCATTCTCCCAGTGGCTGCTGAACCGCATGGAGAGCAAGCAGAGAGAGGAGGCTGCGAAGTAAATGCTGACCAGTCTATTTACAATTTCACTGGGTGCTATCCTGGTGAACAACTTTATCTTCTCCCAGTTCCTCGGCATCTGCCCCTTCATGGGTGTGTCGAAGAAGATGGATACCGCCCTTGGTATGGGCTTCGCGGTTACTTTCGTCATGGGCGTGGCCTCTGCGGTCACCTGGGCTGTCAATGAATTTCTGCTCGTGCCCTTCGACCTGGTCTACATGCAGACCATCGCATTTATCCTGGTCATCGCATCTCTGGTGCAGTTCATTGAGATGTTTTTGCAAAAGACGATCCCGTCTCTGTATCAGGCGCTCGGTATCTATCTGCCCCTGATCACCACCAACTGCGCAGTGCTGGGCGTTGCGCTGCTGAATATCCAGAACTCCTATAACTTCATCGAGTCTCTGGTCTATGGCATCACCGGCGGTCTCGGCTTTTTGCTGGCAATCGTGCTGTTTGCCTCTGTCCGGACACGGATCGAGGGCTGCGACTGCCCCAAGAGCTTTGACGGCTATCCCATCGCGCTGCTCTCTGCCGGCCTGCTCTCCCTGGCCTTTATGGGCTTCCAGGGCCTGTCGGTCTTTTAAGGAGGTTCGCAGACAATGAATATGAGTAATGTAATCCATGCAATCCTGATTTTAGGTATCATGGGCGGCGTGTTCGGCGTTATGCTGGCGATTGCCTCCAAGATCTTCTATGTGCCGCAGGATGAGCGTCTGGAGCCCCTGTGCGACTGCCTGCCCGGCGCCAACTGCGGCGGCTGCGGCTTCACCGGCTGCACGGCCTACGCCCAGGCGATCATCGACGGCAAGGCAGATCTCACCAAGTGTGCCGCCGGCGGCCCGGAGGCCGTTGCCAAGATGGCGGAGATCATGGGCGTAGAGGCGGGCGAGATGGTCCGCACGGTGGCCTATGTGCGCTGCACCGGTACCGAGGCAAAGATGAAGGGCACCTACGACGGCATCCCCGACTGCCTGGCCGCCACCAAGGCCGCGGGCAACGGCCCCAGCGCCTGCAGCTACGGCTGCCTGGGCTTCGGCAACTGTGTGGCCGCGTGTAAGTTTGGCGCTCTGAAGATTGAAGACGGCATCGCTGTGGTCAACCACGAGCTGTGCACCGGCTGCATGGCCTGCGCCACCGCCTGCCCGCGGAACATCATCGCCGCCGTGCCGTATGACTCCAATGTGATGGTCGGCTGCTCCAGCCAGGACAAGGGCCCGGTCACCACCAAGGCCTGCAGCCAGGGCTGCATCGGCTGTATGATGTGTGTCAAGGCCTGTCAGCATGACGCCATCCATGTCACCAACTTCCTGGCCAGCATCGACTATGACAAGTGCACCGGCTGCGGCGACTGTGTCGCCAAGTGCCCCAAGCATGTCATCTTCGACCTGCTGCCCCAGAACAAGAAGGAAGCAGTCTAAACAGCACACGCCCCGGCGCGGCAGAGTCCACGCCGGGGCGTGATGTTTCAAAGGAGAGCCTCTTTTATGCACCACAACACCCTGCTGCACATCTGCTGCGCGCCCTGCGCCAACCAGTGTATTGATTCCCTGCGCGCTGAGGACGCCGAGGTGACGGGCTTCTGGTACAATCCAAACATCCACCCCTTCACCGAGTACCGCAGCCGCCGCAACTGCCTGCGGGAGTACGCCCAGCGCATCGAGCTTCCCCTGGTGGAGCAGAATGACTACGGCATCCGGCCCTTCTGCCGCGCCGTGGCAGACGACATCGCCGGCCGGTGCGTCAAATGCTATGAGATGCGTCTGTTTGCTGCGGCCGCCTATGCGGCCGGGCACGGCTTTGACAGCTTTACCTCCAGCCTGTTTATCAGCCCCTATCAGAATCACACCCTGATGCAGCAGGTGGCCCAGCAGGCTGCCGAGGCCTATGGGGTCGAGTTTCTCTACCGGGACTTCCGCCCCCTCTTCCGCGCCGGCCAGGCACGGGCCAGGGAGCTGGGCTTTTATATGCAAAAGTACTGCGGCTGTATTTTTTCCGAGGAGGAGCGGTATCTCAAGCCCTCCAAAATCCTCCCCTGACAGCGAAAAATCACCTCCATCCCTGCTTTTTTCTCTGGAAAAAGGCAGGGAATTTGTTTTCCGCAGGAAATTTTGGAATTTGCGTTTATTTCAGGCAAATACCGGAAATACTGAGCTTTGGAGGTGCCAATATGCAAAACAATGAAAATGCAAGCAAATCCTTTCGGCAACTGATGAAAGAGCGGGGCTTCTACATCGTCCTGATCCTCTGCGTGGCCGCAGTTGGCGTTTCAGGCTATTTCTTCGTGCGGTCCACGCAGACCGCAAGCGGCGATGAGCCCACTCTCACCCTCTCCGAGCAGAAGGACCCGGCCGGCTCCAACTCCACAACGGAGCAGCCGGGCACGGACACGGCGGAGACACTGAATCCCACCCTGGATCCGGAGGAGCAGATCCGCGAGACGGCCCAGTCCGTCACGGTCTGGCCCCTGAAGGGCGAAATTCTCAACACCTTCAGTGCAGATGCACTGGTCTTTAATGAGACCATGCAGGACTGGCGGGTCCATGAGGGAATCGACATCGCGGCCAGCGCCGGCGCGACGGTCAGCGCCGCCCAGGCCGGTACCGTCTCCGCCGTCTACGACGACGACTTCCTGGGCACGGTTGTCATTGTCGACAGCACCCAGGAGGGCATCCAGATGGTCTACGCCAATCTGACCGAGATGCCCACCGTTGCCGCAGGCGACACGGTGAGCGCCGGTCAGACCATCGGCGCCGTGGGCGGCACCGCACTGCTGGAGGTCGGCAGCGAGCCGCACCTGCACTTTGAGGTGCTGAAAAACGGCGATCCGGTCAACCCGGTCGACTATCTGCCGGCATCGTGAAAAAAGGCACGCAGCTCCCGCTGCGTGCCTTTTTCTATCCTCTGGCCAGATACCGCCGCAGCGCCCGCTTGACCCGGCCCATGAGCATGACCACGGCGATGAGGTTTGGGACGGCCATCAGGCCATTGCAGGCGTCGGCCAGACTCCAGACCACGCCGGCCTGCAAGACGGCGCCCACGGCCAAAA
>JAHZEE010000001.1:21021-27999 GCA_019421975.1 Clostridiales bacterium
CCACATGGACGATGGGAAACCGGGCCGCAGCCCGCGCGCCGAACAGGTACTGGCAGGCCTGCCTGCCATACCATCCCCAGCCGAGGACGGTGGAGAAGGCGAACAGGCACAGGGCCACGGTCAAAAAGATCCCCCCGGCCGGGCCCATGGTGGCAGAAAAGGCCGCGGCGGTGAGCTGGACACCGGAGAGGGGGCCGCCCACCGTGCCAATCTGGCTGTACCGGGCCAGGTAGATCGCCTCGTCGTAGACGCCAGAGGTGAGAATGACGAGCGCCGTCATGGTGCAGACCAGCAGGGTGTCCACAAACACCTCGAAGATGCTCCACATGCCCTGCTGAACCGGGTCTTGTACCCGGCCGGAGGCATGGACCAGCACCGAGGAGCCCAGGCCCGCCTCATTGGAGAACAGCCCCCGGCTGACGCCCATGCGCAGGGCCAGAAAAATGCCGTATCCGCCGCCTGCCCCCACTGCGCGGGGTGTTATAGCCTCTGACACGATCCGGCCCAGAGCGGGCGGAATCTGATCGGCATGGCAGATCAGGCACAGCCCTCCTGCCAACAGATAGGCGGCCACCATGGCCGGCACCAGCTTCTCTGTGACCGCGCCGATGCGGCGCACGCCGCCCAGCACCACAAGGGCGGCCAGCAGGGCCGTGAGCACACCGGTGACAAGGGGCGGGATGCCAAAGCTCTGGCTGAGTCCTGCGGCCATGGAGTGGCTCTGAATCATGCCGCCGACGCCAAAGGACGCCAGCATACAGAAGAAGGCAAAGAGCAGGCCCAGCCATTTCACGCCGAGGCCCCGCTCCATATAGTACATTGGCCCGCCGTGGCAGGTGCCGTCCGGCTCCCGCAGTCGGTAGCAGATGCCCAGCACATTTTCAGAAAAGCCGGTCATCATGCCCAGAATCGCCGCAATCCACATCCAGAACACGGCCCCCGGCCCGCCCAGGGCGATGGCGGTGGCGACGCCTGCGATGTTTCCGGTGCCCACGGTGGCGGCCAGGGCCGTGGTCATGGACTGAAACTGACTGATGGTGCCGGGGCCGCCAGTGTTCTTCCAGCAGCTTCCGATGGTGCGGCGCAGCCAGAGGGTGGGATGGCGCAGCTGGAAAAAGCCCAGGCGGAAGCTGCTGTAGAGCCCCGTGCCCAGCAGCGCTGCCATCATGGGCGCGCCCCAGACAAAGTCCCCCACGGCCTGTAAAATTGACAAAGCAAAACCACCCCCGTCCAAGCCTATGCCGGACAGGGGTGGTTTAGTCTTTTATTCCATCAGCATGGCCAGAATTGCCTTCTGTACATGCAGCCGGTTCTCCGCCTCGTCGAAGATCTGCCCGGCGTGACGCTCAAAGACGGCGCGGGTGATCTCCTGGCCCTTCTGCGCGGGCAGGCAGTGCTGCACCAGGCAGTCGGGCGCGGCCAGTGCGAGCAGCGCCTCGTTCAGCTGATACGGCTGGCAGATCGCCTGCCCCTGCAGCGGATCCACATCCCGCGCCCGGCCCATGGAGCTCCAGGAGTCGGTGACGAGTACATCCGCCCCCTCCGCCGCAGCCCTGGGATCCGTGCTCAGGGTGAACCGTTCGGGATAGGCGGCGGCAAACTCCAGCACGCGCGGCGACGGCTCGCAGCCGGCCGGGCACGCCACCGTCACCTGCAGCCCGGCCTTGAGGCCGCCCACGATCAGGCTGTTGCACACATTGGCCCCGTCGCCCACATAGCCCAGGCGCACGCCGCTCAGCACCGTCTTGTGCTCACGGATGGTCATGAGATCCGCCAGCACCTGACAGGGGTGGGCAAAATCCGTCAGGCCATTGATGACCGGCACGCCCGCCGCCTGGGCCAGCTGCTCCACCTCCTGCTGGTCGTAGGTGCGGATCATGATGCCGTCGCAGTAGCGGCCCAGCACCCGCGCCGTGTCCTCCACCGCCTCGCCCCGGGCCATCTGGCTCTCGGTCTGGTTCAGGTGGATGGCCTGGCCGCCCAGCTGGAACATCCCCGTCTCAAAGCTCACCCGCGTGCGGGTGGAGGGCTTGGCAAAAACCATGATGAGGCTCTTGCCCTGCAGCACCGGCTGCACCCGGTGGTGCTTTAAATCGTACTTCATCTGATCTGCCCGGTCCAGCACCGCAAATATCTCCTCCGGTGTCAGATCCAGCAGCTTTAACAGGTGTTCCATCTCAATCACACAGCACTTTCTTCATGATTGCAAGGCCCTCGTCCAGCTCCGCTTTGGTGATGGTGAGCGGCGGCAGCAGCCGCAGGGTGTCGCTGCCCGCCGTCAGGCACAGAAGGCCCGCCTCACGCAGCTTTGCCGCGGCCTCAGCGTGGGTCATGCCCTGAATGCCGACGCCCACCATCAGGCCCATGCCGCGCACATCGCGCACATAGGGGCTGCCCAGCGCCGCAATCTGCTCGCGCAGGTAAAATCCCTTGTCCGTGACCTGGTTGAGAGCCGCGGTGTCCAGGGTGTCCAGCACCGCCAGCGCCGCCGCCGCGCAGACGGGGTTGCCGCCGAAGGTGGTGGCGTGGGTGCCGGGTGTGAGCACCTGGCGGCACTTCTCATTCGCCAGGATGCCGCTCATGGGAAGCCCGCCTGCGATGCCCTTGGCAAAGGAGCACACATCGGGCAGGATCCCATACTGCTGGAAGGCAAAGAGACTGCCGGTCCGGCCCACGCCGGTCTGCACCTCGTCGACGAGCAGCAACAGGTCCTTTTCCCGGCAGAATGCGGCCACAGCCCGGACAAAGTCTCCGTCCAGGGGCCGCACGCCCCCCTCGCCCTGGATGAGCTCCAGCATGACGGCGCAGCTGTCGGCGCCCGCCGCAGCCCGGACCGCGTCCAGATCGTCCGGCTCCGCGTAGCGGAAGCCCTCGGTGAAGGGGAAAAAGTAGTCGTGGAACACATCCTGGCCCGTGGCGGCCAGGGTGGTCACGGTCCGCCCGTGGAAGGATTGGCGGAGCGTGACAATATTGCTGCGGCCCATGCCATACTTGTCAAAGGCGTACTTGCGGGCCAGCTTGATCATCCCCTCGTTGGCCTCGCCGCCGCCATTGGCAAAGAAGGCGTTGGCCATGCCGGTGCGGGCCGTCAGGGTCTGGGCCAGGCGCACGCAGGGCTCCGTGTAGAACAGATTGGAGGTGTGGCCAAAGCTGTGGATCTGCGCCTCGATGGCGGCGATCCAGGCCGGATGGCAGGAGCCCAGGCTGTTGACGCCGATGCCGGAGGTGAAATCCACATAGCGCCGGCCCTCCAGGTCCCAAAAATAGGCGCCCTCGCCCCGGGCGATGGTCACGGGGAACCGGCCATAGGTCTGCATGACCACCTGGCGGTCCAGGGCCATGAGTTCGGAATTTGTCATTGTCCTCTTCCTTTCTCAGTAGATCATGGAGCCGACGCCCGCATCGGTGAGCAGCTCACTGAGGATCGAGTGCTTTTTCCGGCCGTCCAGAATGTGGGCGCTTCGGACGCCGCTGCGCACGGCCTCGACACAGCAGTCGATCTTGGGAATCATGCCGCCGGAGATGACGCCGTCCTTGATGAGCGCCGGAACCTCGCTGACCCGCAGCGCGCTGATGAGGGTGGAGGCGTCGTTCACATCGCGCAGAAGGCCCGGAATGTCGGTGAGGATCATCAGCTTCTCCGCGCCCAGCACCGCGGCGATCCTGGCCGCCGCGGTGTCAGCGTTGATGTTGTAGCACTTCTCGCCGTCCGTGCCGGCCGCCACGGTGGAGACCACAGGGATATAGCCCGCCGCAATGGCGTCCTCAATGGGCTTGGGGTCAATTTTGCAGATCTCTCCCACGAGACCGTAGTCCAGGCCGTCCCGGGTGAGCTTTTGGGCCTGGATCAGCCCGCCGTCCAGGCCGCACAGTCCCAGCGCCCGGCCGCCCAGCGCCTCGATCATGCTGACCAGATCCTTGTTGACCTTGCCGCAGAGGATCATCTGGACGATGTCCATGGTCTCGGCGTCTGTGTAGCGCAGGCCGCCCACAAACCGGGACTCCTTGCCGATTCTCTCCAGCATATCGGAGATCTCCGGCCCGCCGCCGTGGACCACCACCACATGGATCCCCACCAGCTTCAGCAGGACAATGTCGGAGATGACCGCATGGCGCAGCGCCTCGGAGATCATGGCGTTGCCGCCGTATTTGATGACCACGGTCTTTTGATTGAATTTCTGGATATAGGGCAGGGCTTCAAACAGGATCTGCGCCCGGTCCTCCATGGAAAACGCCATGACAAAGCCTCCTCAGGTGCGGTAGTCGCCGTTGATCTTCACATAGTCATAGGTGAGGTCGCAGCCCCAACAGGTGCACGCGTGCCGGCCCTCGTGGACATCGATCTCGATGACCACCTCGTCCTGACTCAAAACCTGCTTGGCTACCGCCTCGTCAAAGTTCACCGCCGCGCCCTGCTGGCAGACCAGAATCTCGCCGCCCTGGGAACGGAAACGGATGTCCACATACTCCGGCCGGAAGGGCGCCTTGGAGTAGCCCATGGCGCACAGGACCCGGCCCCAGTTGGCGTCGGCGCCAAACATGGCCGCCTTGACCAGGTTTGAGCAGATGACCTCCTTGGCCAGCCGCTCGGCCGCCTCCTCACTGCGCGCGCCCGCCACATGGCAGGTGATGAGGCGGCTGGCGCCCTCGCCGTCGGCGGCGATGGAGCGGGCCAACTGGACGAGCACCTGCTCCAAGGCCTGGCAGAAGGCGTCGTAGTCCTCGTTCTTCCAGTCGATGAGCGGGTTTTCCGCCATGCCGTTGGCCAGGATGCAGCACATGTCGTTGGTGGAGGTGTCGCCGTCGATGGAGACGCGGTTGAGCGACACATTCACCTTCTCCACCAGCGCCTCGTGGAGCAGCTCCGGCGTGATGGCGCAGTCGGTGGTGAGGAAGGACAGGGTCGTGCCCATGTTGGGATGGATCATGCCGCTGCCCTTGGAGATCGCCCCCAGCCGCACGGTTTTGCCGCCCAGGGAGAATTCCACCGCCACCTCCTTCTTTTTGGTGTCGGTGGTCATGATGGCGTGGGCCGCGTCGTCGGAGCCATGCTCTGAGAGGGCGGCGGCCGCCTGGGGCATCGCAGAGACGATGGCGTCAATGTTGAGCTCCTGGCCGATGACGCCGGTGGAGGCCACGATCAGGTCGGCCGGCTTGAGCCCCAGGGCCTGGGCCGCCGCCTGGCACATGGTCTTGGCGTGCTCCGCGCCGCGGGGCGCGCAGGCGTTGGCGTTGCCGGAGTTCACCACCACGGCCGTGGCGCAGCCGTCCTCCAGGTGCTCCATGGTCGTATAGATGGGCGCGGCCTTGACCCGGTTGCGGGTGTAGACGGCCGCGGCGGCCGCCTCGCATGCAGAGACAATCAGCGCCAAATCCTTTTTCTCCAGGTTGCTGGTCTTGACGCCCGCGTGGACGCCGGCGGCCCGAAACCCCTTGGCGGCCGTGACGCCGCCCTCAATGGTCTTAATCATTGTCATCCCTCTTTTACAGTCCGGTGTCCTCCGGGACACCCAGCATGATGTTGAGATTCTGCACCGCCGCGCCGGATGCGCCCTTGCCCAGGTTGTCAAAGAGCGCGGTGACGGTGAGCTGTTCGTCGTTGCCGCAGACAAAGATCCGCAGCTCGTTGGTGCCCGCGAAGGTGTTGGCGTAGATCGCCGGCCCGTCGCCGTCCAGCGGCGCCACGGAGACAAAGCGGCTGCCTGCATAGGCGCACGATAGCGCCTCATGGATCTGCGCCGCCGTGGGGCGGCCAGGCAGCAGGGCCGTCTGGAGCAGCACCGTGGTGGCCATGCCGCAGTAGAAATCCCCCACCACCGGGCTGAACACCGGCCTCACCGTGAGGCCGCAGACCTGCTGGATCTCCGGCAGGTGCTTGTGGCGCTGGTTCAGACCGTAGATCCGGTCGGACGCATGGCAGCCGTCCCGGTCGGCGGCCTCGTACTCGGCAATCATCTTTTTGCCGCCGCCGGAGTAGCCGGTCAGCGAGTAGCAGCAGAGCGGGAAGTCGGTCGGGAGCAGGCCCTGCTGCACCAGCGGATAGACAATGGAGATGACGCCCGTGGCGTGACAGCCGGGATTCGCCACCCGTCGGCTTGTCTCAATGGCCGCGCGGTGGGCCTTCGAGAGCTCCGGAAAGCCGTAGTCCCAGCCGGGCGCGGTCCTGTGGGCCGTGGAGGCGTCGATGACGCGGACGGCCGGATTTTCGATCATAAGCACCGCCTCCCGCGCCGCCTCGTCCGGCAGGCACAGAAAGACCACATCTGCCCGGTTGAGCAGCGCCCGCCGCGCCGCCGGGTCCTTGCGGCGGGCGGGGTCAATCCGCAGCAGCTCCAGGTCCCGCCGGGCCGAGAGCCGCTGCTCAATCTGCAGGCCGGTGGTGCCCTCCCGGCCGTCAATAAACACGGAGCTCATTGGGCGCGCTCCGCCAGAAAGCTCTGGATATACTGGATCTGCTGTTCCACCGCCTGGGCCGACGGGCCGCCGGGCACCTTGCGCTCGTTGACGCAGGTCTTGAGCTCCAGCGCCTCGTAGATATCGGCCTCAAACTTGTCCGAGATGGCCCGGAAGTCCTTGAGCGCCAGGGTGTCGAGCGTCTCTCCCATGCGGATGCAGGCGCTCACAAGTCGGCCCACCACCATATAGGCGTCGCGGAACGGCATGCCCTTGCGGACCAGATAGTCGGCGCAGTCGGTGGCGTTGATAAAGCCGCCAGAGGCCGCCTTGGCCATGTTCTTGGGCAGCACCGTCATGGTGTCCACCATGGCCGCAAACACGGGCAGACACTGCTCGACCGTGTCGATGGCGTCAAAGAGCGGCTCCTTGTCCTCCTGCATGTCCTTGTTGTATGCCAGGGGCAGGGACTTCATGACCGTGAGCAGCGTCACAAGGTCGCCGTAGACCCGCCCGGTCTTGCCGCGCACCAGCTCGGCCACATCGGGGTTCTTCTTCTGGGGCATGATGGACGAGCCGGTGGAG
>JAHZEE010000010.1:0-9068 GCA_019421975.1 Clostridiales bacterium
GGCCTGACCCCCTCCCTGCAGTCCGGCACCATCGACGCCGCCATCGCCGGCCAGTCCATGACCGCCACCCGGATGCAGGAGGTGGACATGGCAGGCCCCTACTACTACGCCACCATCGTCTGCGTCACCAAGGCCGACAGTGAATACGCCAATGCCCAGAGCATCTCCGAGCTGGCCGGCGGCGTGTGCACCGCCCAGTCCGGCACCATCTGGTACGACACCTGCCTGCCCCAGATTCCCGACGCCCAGATCCAGGCCCCTGCTGAGACTGCGCCGGCCATGATTATGGCGCTGGAGTCCGGCACCGTGGACTACATCTGCACCGACATGCCCACCGCCCAGGGCGCCGTGGCCAAGAACCCGGACCTCAAGATTCTGAACTTCTCCGGCACCGATGGCGACTTCCAGTTCGCCACCGAGGAGGAGCGCGCCGAGAATGTCAACATCGGTATCTCCGTGCGCAAGGGCGACACCGAGCTGCTCGACGCCATGAATGAGGTCCTGTCCGGCATGACCGAGGACGATTTCAACGCGCTGATGGACGAGGCCATCTCCATTCAGCCTGAGATCTGAGAATGAACGAGGAAGGAGCCTGACAAAGGCATGGACTTACTGACTAAATTGGGGCAGGACATCGCCGACCTGTGGGTTCACTACTGGCCCAGCTACCTCAACGGCATGAAAAACACCCTGATCCTGGCCGTCGTGGCAACCGTGCTCGGCTGCCTGATCGGCTTTGTCTGCGGCGTGCTCAACACCATCCCCTACTCCAAGCAGGACCACATCGTCAAGCGGTTCTTTGTAAAGCTGATCCACGCCGTTGTCCGGATCTATGTGGAGGTGTTCCGCGGCACGCCCATGGTGCTGCAGGCCGTGTTCATCTTCTACGGCCTGCCCTACTTCACCCACTCGTCCGTGGCCTTCTCCGGCTATGCCGGCATCTGGACCGCGTGCATCATCGTCGTCTCCATCAACACCGGCGCCTATATGGCCGAGACGGTGCGCGGCGGCATCATCTCCATCGACCCCGGCCAGACCGAGGGCGCCAAGGCCATCGGCATGACCCATGTGCAGACCATGACCTGCGTCATTCTGCCCCAGGCCCTTCGCAACATCATCCCCCAGATCGGCAACAACTTCATCATCAACATCAAGGACACCTCGGTCATGTTCATCATCAGCTTCACCGAGTTCTTTGCCGTCCACCGCAGCATTACGGGCCTGAACCTCATGTACTTTCCGTCGGCCACCATCGAGATGGCGGGCTACCTGTGTATGACCCTCATCGCCTCGCTCCTGCTGCGCCTGATCGAGCACCTGCTCGACGGCTCGGCCAACTATGAGCTGGTGCAGGCCGATGCGCTGACCCTGGCCGCCGGCACCTACCGGCACCCCGCCCGCAAAAAGCGCCGCGGCGCCAAGCCGCCCTTGACCGAGCAGGACCGGGCGGTCCTGAAGGAGTCCATGAAAAACCGGAATTTCAGTGCGAGAGGAGACCGTTGAGATGCCCCAGACGATTTTACAGGTCAACCACCTGTCCAAGTCCTTCGGCACCCATCAGGTCCTGAAGGACATCGACTTCACGGTCTTGGCCGGCGATGTCATCAGCATCATCGGCGCCTCCGGCTCCGGCAAGTCCACCCTGCTGCGCTGCATCAACCTGCTGGAGTCCCCGTCGAGCGGTGAAATCCGCTTCCACGGCGACGATGTGGCCGCCGGCAAGCTCAACGCCAACGCCTATCGCGCCAAGGTGGGCATGGTGTTCCAGTCCTTCAACCTGTTCAACAACATGTCTGTGCTGAGAAACTGCATGGTGGGCCAGGTGAAGGTGCTCAAGCGCAGCACCGACGAGGCGCGCAAAAACGCGGTCAAGTACTTGGAGCAGGTGGGCATGCTCCCCTATGTCAACGCCAAGCCCCGGCAGCTCTCCGGCGGCCAGAAGCAGCGCGTGGCCATCGCCCGCGCCCTGGCCATGGAGCCGGAGGTGCTGCTCTTCGACGAGCCCACCTCCGCCCTAGACCCTGAGATGGTGGGCGAGGTGCTCGCCGTCATGCGGAGCCTGGCCCGGCAGGGCATGACCATGCTGGTCGTCACCCACGAGATGGCCTTTGCCCGCGATGTGTCCAACCATGTGGTCTACATGGCAGACGGCGTCATCGTCGAGGACGGGCCGCCCCAGCAGCTCTTTGAGAATCCGCAGAACCCCAGAACGCGAGAATTCCTCTCCCGGTTTTTGGCAAAATGAAATCGGCTCCCCTCAGGGGGAGCCGATCTTTTTCGTCAAATGCTGCTCGATGCACTGGCAGACGCCCTCAAAGTTCTGCATCACATCGGGGTTGGAAAACCGCAGCACCGTGATGCCCAGCTTCTCCAGCTCCGCCGTGCGCGCCTGATCCGCCGCCTGTCCTGCCTGCTCGTAGTGCTGCGAGCCGTCCAGCTCAATGGCCAGCTTGGCGGTGTGGCAGTAGAAGTCCAAAATGTAATTTCCCACAATCTTCTGGCGGTAAAATTTCGCCGGGTGTGCGCGCAGAAAGTCGTACCAGAGATGCCGTTCCTCCTTGGTCATCTCCCGCCGCAGGCTCCGCGCGTTGTCCAGCAGCCGCCCATTTCGCGGCAGCGCCATGGCCCCCGCCCCCTTTCTCCATTCCAAAGGCTCCCCTTGAGGGGAGGCATGGGAAGGCTCCCCTTGAGGGGAGCTGTCGGCGAAGCCGACTGAGAGGTGCCTGCGCACCCAATCGCTGCGCCGCAGTCCCGTCCTGCGGCAACACCTCTCCGTCACGGCTGCGCCGTGCCACCTCCCCTCAAGGGGAGGCATGGGGAAGGCTCCCCTTGAGGGGAGCTGTCGGCGAAGCCGACTGAGAGGTGTTTTCAGTCTTACTGTTTTCTTGGTTCCAGACCTAAAATATAATCTGTCGTTGTCTGATAGAATTCTGCCAACTTCTTCAAATGCTTGAGGGGAAGCGTCCTTCTTCCAGTTTCATAGCTGCTATACACCCGCTGGTCGATACCAAGCACTGCTGCAACTTCCTTCTGCGTCAAGTCACGATCCTCCCGTAATTCTGCCAGTCGCTCTAAATACATGCGATCACCTCTGGCCCATCTTAAATTACTATCAAACAATAGTATTGATTTTACTATCGTTCGCTAGTAAAATAGATTGGGGTGATGATATGTATCAAAAAGAACCGCAGTTTTATGAAGAATTACTTGCCAACGCACTGGCCCAGGAACTCCTACACTATATCCAGTATTTGCTTCCAATCTTTGACCGCAACGCAACTGCAATCACAGAACTGAAATGCTATCACATTTTGGCGCAAATTCGGCAGGTATTAAATAACGAGACATTGACAGATACAGATTGCTTTGAACGCATTGAAGAAATTATAAAAATCTTTGATGCCCACAGCATTACTGGACTCAACCGCCATGACTTTGGCTAGTCTCCCAAAAACACCCGCTTTCGCGGGTACGGCTTTCCCTCATCTGTAAGGCCCGCCAGATAGTCCAGGCTCGTTTGATAATAGAGCGCCAGCTTTATCATATGGTGCATCGGGATTTCGCGTTTTCCCGTCTCATAGTTGCTGTAAATCCGCTGGTCGATACCCAGCACCGCCGCAACTTCCTTTTGCTTCAGGTCGTGATCTTCCCGCAGGTCTTTTAAGCGTAAAGTGTACAATGCCTTCACCTCGCGGTTATGGTACTGTACAATTTTTTCCGTTTTTTCATCTTACTATCGTACAATAGTAAAATAACCACAGATGCCGGGCATCTGTGGTTATTCTGTCTCGTGGACCTGCTCCGTCTGTTTGTGCCGCAGTCCCCAGGGCAAAAACAGGGCGCACTCGGCCAGCACCAGCAGGACAAAGTAGCCCAGCAGGTAGCCGGGATTGCCCAAAAAGCCGGCCATCCACTCCAAAGGTGAGCCGGGGGCGGGAACGCGCAGGAAGAAGTAGTTGGCGGAGAAGGCCCAGTCGAACAGGTAGATGAGCGGCACCGTCACAGCCAAAAAGGCGAAAGGCTTCCAGATTTTGCGGGGCGCGGGCCGGATTTTTCCGCTGACCAGGCCCAAAATAGGCACCAGCGTCAGAAGGCCGTGGGAGAGAAAGCTGTTGATGCTGACGAAGCTGGCCAGGGGGTACATGGCCCAGTCGCAGAACAGCAGGGCCAGCACCGCGCCGGGCATGCACAGGCCGTAGAGCACCTGGCCCAGCCAGTCCCAGCGGGTGAAGGCGTCCAGCGCGCACAAAAACACCGCCAGGCCGCACAGGTGCAGCGGCAGCTCATAGACCGTGAGATAGCCGCGCAGCGCCAGATAGACAAGCCGCGCCGCCTCCAGCACGAGCGGGATGAGGCTCACAATCCGCTGCATCCGCCGGGGCTTTCCCATGCGGCAGAACCACCACACGCAGCCGCCCATGGCCGCCGCGAGGCCCAGCAGCCACAGCAGGTGGCCCCCGCCGAACAGCGAAAAACCGACGCCCGGCGGCAGCTCGTATTCGTAGTAAAAAAAGTATTTCATAGCGCCGCAAAAATCCCCCAAATTTTTCCTTACTATCATACCCCCATTTTGCAGAAAATAACAGGGAAAAACGAAACTGGGAGGTATTTTTATGCGGATTTGGGTCAAGCGCGGGCTGCTGCTGTGTTCGCTGGCGGCGCTGTGCGCCATGCTCTCGCTGGCCACGCTGGCGGTGGGCTACATCGGCGAGGACGGGGCCGTGGGCGCGGTGCTGCGCCACACCGGCGGGCGGCGGCAGGATCTGGAGGAGCTGTTTGTGGCGCTGCACGACAACGGCAGGCAGCCGCCGGTCTATGAGGTGCGCTACCGGCAGGGCGGCTATCAGGTGTACTACACCCTGGACGCCAGGACGGGGGAGATTCTCCACTACGGCGGCCACCGGGCGGGCGACGGCATCCCCATGCCGGAGGACGGGCAGGCGCCGGAGGGGTAGGCGGGCCAGGACACCTCTCCGTCATGGCTTACGCCATGCCACCTCCCCTCAAGGGGAGGCTTTGGAGCGGTGGCTCCCCTTGAGGGGAGCTGTCCGCGGAGCGGACTGAGAGGTGTTGCCGCACCGCAGTCATGCAAAATCTCTCCCAAAAACGGCTCATCTGATCTTGACAGGCAAAATCATCGGTGCTACAATAAGTCCAATCAAAAGTCAATAAGCAGTCTTCAGGGCAGGGTGAAATTCCCGATCGGCGGTAAAGTCCGCGAGCGCTCCGGCGCAGGATTTGGTGCAATTCCAAAACCGACAGTACAGTCTGGATGGAAGAAGACGCGTTTGTCTGTGTCGGACAGGCGGGGAAGGTGTTTTCCCCCTGCTCTCGTCACATCTCTTTCGCATCCCATCGCGCCCCGAAGCAGTTCGGGGCGCGTTTTTTTGCGCCCGAAAGGAGCGAGAACATGGACGAAGCCTTTATGCGCCGGGCCGTCGACCTGGCCGGGCGGGGCCGCGGCTGGGTCAGCCCCAACCCGCTGGTGGGCGCGGTGATTGTGAAGGACGGCCGCGTCATCGGCGAGGGCTACCACCACCGGGCGGGCGGGCTGCACGCCGAGCGGGAGGCCCTCGCCAGCTGCCGGGAGGACCCTGCGGGCGCCACGCTCTATGTGACGCTGGAGCCCTGCTGCCACCATGGGCGGCAGCCGCCCTGCACCGAGGCCATTTTACAGTCCGGCATCCGCAAGGTGGTCATCGGCTCCCGCGATCCCAACCCGCAGGTCTGCGGCCGGGGCGCGGCGCTGCTGCGCGAAGCCGGACTCACGGTGCAGGAGGATTTCCTGCGGGCGGAGTGCGACAATCTCAACCCCATCTTTTTCCACTACATCCAGACCCAGACGCCCTATGTGGCCATGAAGTACGCCATGACCGCCGACGGCAAGATCGCCACGCGGACCGGCGCGTCCCGCTATGTGACGGGCGAGGCCGCCCGGGCCCGGGTCCAGCAGCTGCGGCATCAGTACCGGGGCATCCTAGTGGGCATCGGCACGGCGCTCTGTGACGATCCGCTGCTCACCTGCCGCCTCCCCGACAGGCGCAGCCCGGTGCGGATCGTCCGCGACGCCGCGCTGCGACTGCCCGTCGAGAGCCAGCTGGTGCAGACGGCAGGCCAGGTTCCCCTCATCGCGGCCTGCTGCCACGGCCCGGCGGACCGGCGGCAGCGGCTGGAGCAGCTGGGGGTGACGGTGCTGGATCTGCCCGGCCCCGGCGGGCAGGTGGATCTGCCGGCGCTGATGCGGGAGCTTGGCCGGCGGGAGATCGACAGCGTGCTGCTCGAGGGCGGCGGCACGCTCAACGAGGCCATGGTGCAGGCCGGACTGGTGCAGAAGGTCTACTGCTTTCTGGCCCCCAAGCTCTTTGGCGGCCGGGACGCCAAGACGCCCCTGGAGGGGCCGGGCGTCGGGACGCCGGACGAGGGCTGGCAGCTGGCGCTGCAGCGCTGCGAGCCGCTGGCGGGCGACCTGCTGCTGGAATACGAGGTGAAAGAACATGTTCACAGGGATCATTGAGGAGCTTGGAACCATAGAGCGCGTGGGCGCGGGCCAGATCGCGGTGCGCGCCCGCACGGTGCTGGAGGGCACGCGGCTGGGCGACTCCATCGCGGTCAACGGCGTGTGCCTGACCGTGACCCACCTGACCGGCGCGGGCTTCACAGCCGATGTGATGCCGGAGACGCTGCGCCGGTCCAGCCTGGGCCAGCTCCGGCCCGGCAGCCGGGTCAATCTGGAGCGGGCCATGGCGGCGGACGGCCGCTTCGGCGGCCACATCGTCTCCGGCCACATCGACGGCATGGGACAGATTCTGGCCCTGCGAGACGAGGGCAACGCGGTCTGGGTCACCATCGCGGCCCCGCCGGAGCTGCTGCGGGGCATTGTGGAGAAGGGATCGATCGCCATCGACGGCATCAGCCTGACCGTGGCCGCCGTCACGGACCGGGACTTCTCCGTCTCCATCATCCCCCACACCGGCGGCCAGACCACGCTGCTGCACCGCCGGCCGGGCGAGCAGGTCAATCTGGAGACGGACATCATTGGAAAATATGTTTCCCGCCTGCTGGCGCCGGAACGCGCGCCACAGGGCGGCATCACGCGGGAATTTCTCACCCAATACGGATTTTGAAAGAGGCGAATCAATATGAATTTTGCAACCATTGAAGCGGCGCTGGAGGAGCTGCGCGCCGGGCGCATCATCCTCTGCATCGACGACCCGGACCGGGAGAACGAGGGCGACATGATCTGCGCGGCCCAGTTTGCCACCACGGAGAATGTGAACTTCATGGCCAAACACGCCAAGGGGCTCATCTGCACGCCCATGTCCCAGGCCGTGGCCGACCGGCTGGGGCTGGAGCAGATGGTGAAGGTCAACACCGACAACCACTGCACGGCCTTCACCGTCTCCATCGACCATGTGGACACCACCACGGGCATCTCCGCCGAGGAGCGGGGCTACACCTGCCGCATGTGCGCCGACCCCAACACCAAACCCGCTGATTTGCGCCGTCCGGGCCATGTGTTTCCGCTGGTGGCGCGGCGGGGCGGCGTGCTGGCGCGCAACGGCCACACAGAGGCCACGGTGGACCTGTGCCGCCACGCGGGGCTGACCGAGTGCGGCCTGTGCTGCGAGATCATGCGCGACGACGGCACCATGATGCGCACGACCGAGCTGCTGGAGCACGCCGCGCAGTGGGGCCTCAAGGTCATCACCATCAAAGACCTGCAGGACTACTGCCGGCTCCACGACAAGCATGTGGTCCGCGAGGCCGCGGCCAAGCTGCCCACCCGGTTTGGAGACTTCCAGATCTATGGCTACACCAACGATCTCACGGGCGAGAGCCATGTGGCGCTGGTCAAGGGCGAGATCGGAGACGGCAGGGGCGTGCTGTGCCGGGTCCACTCAGAGTGTCTGACGGGCGATGTGTTCGGCTCCAAGCGGTGCGACTGCGGCCAGCAGCTGACTGCGGCCCTGCAGCAGATTGAAAAAGAGGGCCGCGGTGTGTTACTCTATATGCGCCAGGAGGGCCGGGGGATCGGCCTTATCAACAAGCTCAAGGCCTACACGCTGCAGGAGCAGGGCTACGACACGGTGGAGGCCAATCTGAAGCTGGGCTTCGCCGCCGACCTGCGGGAGTACTGGACGGGCGCGCAGATTCTGCGGGATCTGGGCGTACGCGAGCTGCGGCTTCTGACCAACAACCCCGACAAGATCTACGGCCTGTCCGGCTTCGGGCTGGAGATCGTCGAGCGGGTGCCCATCGAGGTCGCGCCCCAGGAGTTCGACCGCTTCTACCTGCTCACCAAACGGGAAAAAATGGGCCACCTGCTGCGCCAGGTGGGCAATCAATAAGGAGGAATCGCCATGAATCTGTTAGAGGGAAAACTGGTCGCCCGGGAGGGCACGCGCATCGCCGTTGTGGCATCGCGGTTCAATGAGTTCATCACCAGCAAGCTGCTCTGCGGCTGTGAGGACGGTCTGGTCCGCCACGGCGTGGCCACGGAGCAGATCGATGTGGCCTGGGTGCCGGGGGCCTTTGAAATCCCGGTGGTGGCCCAGCGGCTGGCCGCATCCGGCCGCTACGACGCGGTGATCTGCCTGGGCGCAGTCATCCGCGGCTCCACCAGCCACTACGACTATGTGTGCGCCGAGGTGTCCAAGGGCGTGGCCCAGGTGGGCCTGCAGACCGGCGTGCCCGTGCTCTTCGGCGTGCTCACCACGGACAACATCGAGCAGGCCATCGAGCGGGCCGGCACCAAGGCCGGCAACAAGGGCTATGACTGCGCCCTGTCCGCCATCGAGATGGTGAATCTGATGGAGATGGTCCGATGACGCTGATCTTCGACTTTGACGGGACCCTGCACGAGACGGCCCGCATCTACATTCCCGCCTTCCGCGCGGCGCGGGCGGCACTGGTGCAGCAGGGCTACTGCATCCGGGACTTTGCAGACGCGGAGATCACCGCCTTTTTGGGGCTGAACATTCTGGACATGTGGCGCGGCTTTCTGCCCGACGCGCCGGCGCAGGTGCAGCAGGCGGGCGCGGCGCAGATCGGCCGGAGCCTGGATGCAG
>JAHZEE010000010.1:9078-16346 GCA_019421975.1 Clostridiales bacterium
GCCCGGGAGGACGGCAACGCGGTCCTCTACCGGGGCGTGCCGGAGGCCCTGTACGCGCTCAGGCGGGCGGGCCACACCCTGGTGCTGCTGTCCAACTGCCGCCACAGCTACGGCGAGGCGGCCCGCGCCCGCTTTGGGCTCGACCGGTGGTTCTCCGGCTACTACTTCTGCGAGGACTATCAGAATGTGCCGAAGGAGCAGATCTTTCCCGCCGTTGCGGCCGCCTTCCCCGGCCCCTACCTGATGATCGGCGACCGGGCCACGGACCGGCGGGTGGCCCAGGCCCACGGCTTCGGGTTCGTGGGCTGCACCTACGGCTACGGCACGCCGGCAGAGCTTTCCGGAGCTGCGGCCCTGTGCCCGTCGCCCTCCCAGCTGCCCCAGGCCGTGGAGCAGGCCATCCGGAATTAAAAATGCCGCGCAGCACCGGGTGCTGCGCGGCATTTTTCCACCATTTTCTTGGGCGCGCTCCATGCAAAATTCACATTGCTCTGTTATACTCTCAGCAGGAGGGATTGCAATGAAACACATCCTGATTGTAGAGGACGACCCGGATATCCAGGAGCTGCTGTGCGCGTACCTGCAGGACGCGGGGTATGCGGTCGCCCCGGCCTCGGACGGCGTGGAGGCCATGGACCGGTTCCACAGCGGCTGCTTCGATCTGGTGCTGCTGGACCTCATGCTGCCCAAAATCGACGGATTCGGCGTCTGCGAGCTCATCCGGCGCACTTCCAGCGTCCCCATTATCATGCTGACCGCCCTGGACGGAGAGGCCGAGCAGCTGCGGGGCTTTGATCTGCAGATCGACGACTACATTCCAAAGCCGTTCTCCATCCCCATCTTGCTGCGCAAAATCGCGGCCGTCCTGCGCCGGACCGGCGGCGAGGCGCGGGCAAACCGCCTGCAGTTCCGGGATCTGACCCTGGATCTGGACGCGGTGCAGGCCTGGCAGGGTCAGACCCCGCTGGAGCTGACGGCGCGGGAGTTCGAGCTGCTGCAGGTGTTCCTTGCAAGTCCTGGCCGGGTGTTCACCCGAGAGGTCCTGCTGGCCAAGCTCTGGGGCTACGACTTCTTCGGCGACGAGCGGGTGGTGGACAGCCACATCAAAAACCTGCGCCGGAAGCTGGGCGGCGACTACATTGAGACTGTGAGAGGGGTGGGCTACCGTGCTGCTGGCAAAGCTCCGTGAGAGCCTGACCGTCCGGCTCTTTTTCCTCACCTTTGCGCTTGTTCTGGCCGCCGCTGCCACCACCTTCGGCCTGATCGCGCTGGTCACCCCGGTCTCCTATACGGCAGCGCGGACCGATGAGATCACCCAGCGGCTCGACCCGCTGCTGAGCACGCTGGCCGAGACCAACTTTGACGACCTGTCGATCTACGACTACACCGGCTCCCAGCTGCTCTATCACAGCGTGGCCGGAAACGGGACGCTGGTGGCCACTGTCACTGCCAGCGAAACGGCGTGGGATTCCTCGTGGGCGTTCTCTTCGGACACCGCTGCAACCTCCGCAGTGCCGTCGGTGGAGGGGGACTATACGGTCACAAGCACCGCGGACACCGAGCGCAGCTCCATCGCCACGGAGGTGATCTTCCTCGACCGGCCAGAGCCCTATGTGATGCTGATCTCCCCCCAGACCCGTGCGGTCAACCAGGCCGTGCAGGCGCTGCAGCAGGTGGCGCCCTGGCTGCTGCTGGCCATGCTGCTGTTCTCCGCCGCCTGTGCGTTCTTCTACTCCCGTTACCTCGCCCGGCCCATCGTCCGCCTGAGCGGCATCGCCCAGAGCATGGCCGGGCTGGACTTCAGCTGGCAGTGCCAGGAGCAGCGGCGCGACGAGATCGGCGCGCTGGGCCGCAGCCTGGACCACATGGCCCAGCAGCTCTCGTCCGCCCTTTCAGAGCTCAAGCAGGCCAACGACGCGCTGCGCGGCGAGATGGAGCAGGCACGGGAGCTGGAGCGGCAGCGGCTGGCCTTCTTCTCCGCCGCCTCCCATGAGCTAAAAACCCCCGTCACCATCTTGAAGGGCCAGCTCACCGGCATGCTGGACGGGGTGGATGTCTACCGCGACCGGGACAAGTACCTGGCCCGGTCACTGCAGGTCACAGGCCGCATGGAGGCGCTGGTGCAGGAGATTCTGATGGTCTCGCGCATGGAGTCCGGCAGCACGGCGTTCCATCCGTCGCCGCTGGACCTCTCCGAGCTGGTCCGGCAGCAGCTGGAGCTGGATCGGGAGCTCTTTGCCCAGCGGCAGATGCGTGTGCAGGCGCGCCTGACGCCGCTGCTCACACTCCGTGCAGACACGGCGATGCTCGCCAAGGCCGTGGAAAATGTACTCTCCAACGCCGCACTCTACTCTCCTGCGGGCGCCTTGGTCCAGGTGCAGACCCGTCTTGAGGGTGCTCAAGCCGTGCTCACCGTCGAGAACACCGGCGTACAGATTGGCGACGCGGCCCTGCCGCACCTGTTTGATGCGTTCTACCGGGAGGAGCAGTCCCGCAACCGCAAAAGCGGCGGCAGCGGCCTGGGCCTGTATCTGGTGCGGATGATTCTGGAGCAGCATGGGGCGAGCTGCCAGATCGAAAATGTTGCAGACGGCGTGCGCTTCACCGCCCGCTTCCCCCGCTGAGACTTCATACAAACCACACATTGGCTCCATCCGCGCTCCACAACCGGATGATAAGATCCGCTCAGACTTGCACAGGAAGGAGCCCCCTTTATGAACCGATTTTCCCTGCGGGCCGCGGCGGCCGGTACTGCCGCGGCCCTCTGTCTCTCGCTTTCCGGCTGCGCCCGGCAGCCGGAGGATCCCGCAGCACATCTGCTGGGCCTCACCGCCCAGCAGCGGATGGAGGACTACGAGTTCTTCTGGACCACCCTGCAGGACAGCTACCCCTGCTGGGGGATTCTGGCGCGCAGCGGCGTGGAGCCAGACGCGCTCTATGCGGACTACCGGCAGATGGTCGCCGCGTCTGACAGCGACGCCGACTTTTACTCGGCCATCTACAGTATCCTCTACCTCATGGGCACCAGCGGCCATCTGTGGCTTGTGGAGCCGGAGGCATATCCCGACTACCAGCAGAGCGCCAGTCTTCTGCGCCAGGCGGACAGAACCCGCTGGGCCGAGGTGCTGGACAGCCCCGAGACGGCGCAGAAATACGAGGCGCTGCTGGCGCTCTCGCAGGCCATGGGCGGGGATTCCGACACCGCGCTCACCGCGCCGGAGCAGGCGCCCGCCAATGTGACAACCATGGTCCTGCCGGATGCCGGCGTCGCCTACGCCAAAATCGACAGCTTCCCGGCGGAGTTCTCCGGTGACCAGGCCATTCTGGAGGCGTTTTACCGCCAAATCTCCGGCTGCACGGATCTGATTCTGGACCTGACCGACAACTCCGGCGGCGCAGAGGCCTACTGGGAGCAGCTTCTGGTGGCGCCCAATATCACCCAAACCTGTTCCAACGAGAACATCGCGCTGGTGCGGCGCAGTGAGAACAACGCGCCCTATCTGGACGAGGCCTTCTCTGCGGAGGACTTTCATCCCATCTCAGAGCTGCCGCAGCTCCCCCGCCTGAACGAGACCGACCGGGCGCTGGCCACCGACTTCGTCTACATCGGCCACACAGTGGAGCCGGACGGCGCGGCACAGCCGTTTGCGGGCCGCATCTGGGTGCTGGTGGACGAGTCGGTCTACTCCGCGTCGGAGTCCTTCGCCATGTTCTGTCAGCAGACCGGCTTTGCCACCCTGGTGGGCCGCCAGACCGGCGGCGACGGCATCGGCATCGACCCGGTGTACCTGCAGCTGCCCAACAGCGGCATTCTGGTCCAGTACACCCCCCTGTTCGGGCTCAACCCCGACGGCAGCAGCAACGAGGAGGTGGGCACCACCCCGGATCTTGTCTCGCCGGGCCAGGAGCCCCCGCTCGTCACAGCGCTGCGCGCCATCGCAGCCTTATAATAAGAAAGGCGGAAGGCTTGGCCTTCCGCCTTTTCTTCATCAAAAACACACACGCGCTCCAACTGTCGTCCACACCGGCCTGCTATGCTGGCATCAGCATTCAAACAGGAAGGATGGTATTCATGCAAATTGCAATTGAGGATGTGAGCCTCACCTATCCAAACGGCAAGCAGGCGCTGCAGCATCTGACACTGGAGCTGCAGCAGCCCAATCTGATCGGCCTGCTGGGGCCGAACGGCGCGGGCAAGTCCACCCTCATGAAGCTTCTGGTGGCGGCGCTGCTGCCCACCGCCGGCACGATCCGGCTCGACGGCGTGCCGCTGTGGCAGCGGGAGCAGGCCCTCAAATCCGCCCTCGGCTATCTGCCGCAGCACTTCGGGCTCTACGACGAGCTGACGGTCTTTCAGTTTCTCGACTATATGGCCTCGCTCAAGCAGATCCCGGACCGCCGGGCCGCCATCGGCCGGGCCATTGACGCTGTCAATCTGGGGGAAAAGCGCCGGGCCAGGATCCGCACCCTCTCCGGCGGCCAGCGCCAGCGGGTCGGCATCGCCCAGGCGCTGCTGGGCAATCCCCAGTTTCTGATCTTCGACGAGCCGACGGTGGGCCTGGACCCGGAGGAGCGGATCCACTTCCGCAACCTCTTTTCCCAGGCGGCCCAGGACAAGCTGGTGCTGCTCTCCACCCACATCATTGAGGATGTCCAGTCGGTGTGCAACCAGCTCGTCGTCATAAACCACGGGCAGATTCTCTTCACCGGCACGCCTGCGGCGCTCATCGCGGCGGCGGAGGGCCATGTGGGCGCCTTTTTGGAGCAGCAGGGCCAGCACGCGGAGGGCCTGAGCATCACCGCCCGGGTCAACACCGCCCAGGGCGTGCGCTGCCGGGCCGTGGCGGAGGCGCTGCCGGACTTTGCCGCGCCCTGCGAGCCCACGCTGGAGGACGCCTACCTCTATCTCATCGCACAGGGGGCCACGGCATGAGGACGCTGCATCTGTTTTTCCTGGAGCTGGGCAGGCTCCTGCGCAGCCGGATGGGCCTTGCGGTGCTGATCCTCACGCTGCTGGCCCCATTGGCGGGGCTTACGGTGTACCGCCCTCTGCTCTCCACCAGCCAGAACGGCTATGTGACCACAACGCTCGGCGCCTGTCTGGCAAACCCCGCTCTGGCCGGCGGCGTGGCGGCGGGCGCGCTGTTCGCCCTGCTCACCCTGCTGGAGCTGGACCGGATTCACCGCAGCGGCGTCGACCAGCTGCTCGACGCGGTGCTCTCACCGCTCACCGCCGCCCTCATCCGGCTCTCTGCCCTGCTGAGCCTGTCGGTGCTGGCGCTGGCGGCGGGCGCGCTGGCGTGGCTGCCCTACACCCTGCACGCCGCCGGCACGGTGTTCGACGGCAGGACCTATGTGCTCTCCTACCTTCTTTTCTTCTTTCCGGCCCTGCCCCTTTCCGTCCTGGCCGCAGCGGCGGCCTACCAGTTCACCCGGCGGTTTGACCTGGCGGCGGTGCTGTATCTGGCCTTTGCGGCCCTGAGCCTCACCGTCTGGCGCGATGACTGGCAGCTCTGCTGGCTGAATCCCAGCGTCTGGGCCATCTCGGACGACTTCTCCAACGACCGCATCTTCCGCAGCGTGGCCTACATGCGCCTGACCTGGCTGCTGGCCCTGGCCGGGCTCTGGGCGGTGTCCTATCTCTGTATCCGCCGGTATGGACGGGGCGCGCTGCGCTCCATGGCGCGCAGCGCCCGGCGGCTCTACCGGCCGCTGCTTGCCGTTTTGCTGCTGGCCGCCTCTGCCGCGGCCTACGCCGGCCAGCCCTTTCTCGACCACAGCAGCCCCCTTGTGGATGGGTATGGCTACTATGACACCGATCTTTTGGACGGCGTCACCTGTTCAGAGCGCGCGTGTACCGTCATCCCGGCGCCCAGCTGGGGCACCCTCTCCGGCACGGCCGTCTTTGTGCTGCAAAACACCACCGGCCAGAGCCAGCAGCTTCTGTTCACCCTGAACCCCGGCTACCGCGTCACAGACGCCCGGGCCAACGGGCAGGCGGTCCCCTTTGCGCTCGGCACCCAGGACGAGCAGAACCAGGCGCCGCTCACCGTCACGATTCCCGCCGAGGAGGCCATCACGCTGGAGGTGGACTACGGCGGCTTTCCCCAGGAGTGGAACATTCTGCAGACCATGCAGGGCAGCGCGGAGATCTCAGACCGCTACCTCTGCCTCGAAAACGAGGATCTCTCCCCCACGCTGCAGAATGTGGCCTACCGCGACGACACGCTTCCCGCCACCATCGACATCCTCCTGCCCGGCCAGATGACGCCGGTCCCCTTCGGCACCGCCGAGGCCCGGCTTCTGGAGGAGCACGCCGACGGCACGAAAACCTGGCGCATCACCGACGAGGGCTACAACACGATTCTCTACGCCGGCGACTACATCTGCCAGACCATCGAGGCGTCTGGACTCACCATCGATTTCTACTATGGCCGCAAGCATCAGGCGGTCATGGAGCAGACCCACGCCGCAGACGCCATCCGCCAGGTGGTGGAGTACTGCACCGAGCACTACGGCCCCCTGTCCTTTTACAGCGGCGGCCGCCTGAAGCTCATCCAGAGCCGGGTCGCCGGCGGCGGCTACGCCGGCAGCGGCGCGAGCCTGCTCGACGAGATAGACTTCACTGCCCAGAACCTGGGCAATGCGGACAAGGGCAGCGCCGCCGGCGAGGTGGTGATCCACGAGCTGGTCCATCAGTGGTGGGGGCTTGGCAATATGTTCGACCAGATGGACGAGACCAGCGCCTGGTCGTCCGAGGGTCTGACCGTCTACACCACCTACCGGATTGTCAAGGCGCTCTACGGCGAGCAGTACGCCCAAGAGAACTATGTGGACCAGTGGCAGCAGACGGTGGACGACTACTATCTGAACTTCTATGTCCGCAATCCGGCCTATCTGGACGCGCTGCCGGAGCAGTACCGGGCCGACATCGCCAACAGCCTGTCTGCGGTGCGGCAGTACAATGAGATGCCGCTGAAAATTCTGAAGGCCGAACAGCTGGTGGGCGGCGAGCAGGCCATGGATGAGATTCTGTACGGTCTGTTCAACCGGGAGCTGGACTGGACCTACCCCTATCTCACCTACCAGGATTTTTTGGACGCGTGCGGACTGACAGAGGAGGATCTGAACCTTGGGTAATATCTATCAATACGAGCTGCGTCGGCTTCTGTGGAACAAGCTCTTCCTCGGACTGGCCGTGGTCATCCTGTTCTATGGCAGGCAGGTCTTTTTCGGGCAGACCCTGCTGGGGGTAGCCCATACCGCCC
>JAHZEE010000100.1 GCA_019421975.1 Clostridiales bacterium
AAACGCTCTGCTCGGATCTGTTCGAGGCAGGGCTTTTTTACAAACCGAGCCTTGGGAGGGACGCACGATGGAAGACGGATTGACGCATTTTGACGCTGCCGGCAACGCGATCATGGTGGATGTGTCGGAGAAACAGGTCACGGCGCGCTGCGCGGTGGCAAGCGGCGTCATCGGGGTCAATGCGGCCGTGATGGACGCGGTGGTGCACGGCACGGCGAAAAAGGGCGATGTGCTGGGCGTGGCCCGGGTGGCGGGGATTCTGGCGGCCAAACAGACCGCCTCCCTGATCCCGCTCTGCCATCCGCTGCCCATCACGACCTGCACCATCGACTTTGAACTGGATGTGCCGCACGGTGAGATTCTGGCGCGCTGCACGGTCCGGGTGGACGGCAAGACGGGCGTGGAGATGGAGGCGCTCACCGGCGTGTCGGTGGCGCTGCTCACGGTCTACGACATGTGCAAGGCGCTGGACCGGACCATGGAGATCCGCGCGGTCCATCTGGACGAGAAATACGGCGGCAAGAGCGGCGCGTTTCGCCGCGGGGAATGAGCCATGCAGGACCAATTCGGCAGGACCATCGACTATCTGCGGATCTCCGTGACCGACCGCTGCAACCTGCGCTGCCGGTACTGCATGCCGGCGAAGGGCGTGCCGTTTCTGGCGCACGGGGAGGTTTTGCAGTATGAGGAGATCCTGCATCTGGCGCCGCTGTTTCAGAGCCTGGGCGTCCAGAGCGTCAAGCTGACCGGCGGCGAGCCGCTGCTGCGCCGGGATCTGGAGCAGCTGGTCGCCGGGCTCCGGCGGGCCGGCATCGGGCAGGTGTCTCTGACCACCAATGGAATTTTGCTGCCCCAGAAGCTGCCGGCGCTGCTGGAGGCGGGGCTGCAAGCCGTCAACATCAGCCTTGACACCCTAGACCGGGCGGAATTTGCGGCGCTGACCCGGCGCGATCAGCTGGAGCAGGCGCTGGCGGGGCTGCAGGCGGCCCTGGACACGCCGGGCCTGACGGTCAAGCTCAACTGCGTGCCCATCACGGCCGATCCGGCGCAGCTTTTGAAGCTGGCGGCCCTGGCCCGGGAGCATCCGCTCCATGTGCGCTTTATTGAGATGATGCCCATTGGCGCGGGCCGGGGGCGCCGGGGCTACTCGGAGGCGGAGATTCTGCAGCTGCTCACTTTGCGCTTCGGCGCGCTGGAGCCCTTTGACGCGCCGCTTGGCAGCGGGCCGGCCCACTATTACACGGCGCCGGGCTTTGTGGGGCGGATCGGGTTCATCAGCGCCCTCAGCCACCAGTTCTGCGCCGCGTGCAACCGGGTGCGGCTGACCTCGGACGGATTTTTAAAGACCTGCCTGCAATACCAGGTGGGGACGGACCTCAAGGCCCTGCTGCGCGGCGGCGCGCCGGACGGGCAGATCCGGCAGGCCATTGCGCAGGCCATTTTGGAAAAACCAATCTCTCATCATTTTTCACAGCCGGCCCGGCGCGGCGATGAGCGGCGCTGGATGTCGGGGATCGGAGGATAATATGCGGGTTGCAATTCTCACAGCGAGCGACACCGGCGCCGCGGGCGCGCGGGAGGATCTCAGCGGCAGAGAGATCCGGACCATGCTGGAGGCGGCGGGCTACACCGTCACCGCGCAGCAGCTGCTGCCGGACGACCGGGCGCAGCTGGCGCAGGCCATGCGCGCCATTGCAGACGATGGCCTGGCGGATCTCATTCTCACCACCGGCGGCACGGGACTCTCGCCCCGGGACTGGACCCCGGAGGCCACCCTGGATGTGGCGGAGCGGCTGGTGCCGGGGATCGCGGAGGCGATGCGGGCCTACAGCATGCAGTTTACGCCCAGGGCCATGCTCAGCCGCGCGGTCAGCGTGATCCGGGGACAGACGCTGATTATCAATTTGCCCGGCAGCCCCAAGGCGGTGCGGGAGTGCCTGGAATACCTGCTGCCGGCGCTGGGGCATGGGCTGGAGATTCTGACGGGCGCAGCCGGAAACTGCGCCAGAACATGAGGAGCGGATGGTATGAAGGAGATTCGGACAGTGGACGCGGTGGGCCATGTCCTGTGCCACGACCTGACGCGGATTGTCAAGGATGTGGAGAAGGGCGCGGCCTTCCGCAAGGGACATATTGTGACGCAGCAGGACATTCCGGTCCTGCTCGCCATGGGCAAGGAGCACCTGTTTGTCTGGGAAAAGGACGAGAGCATGTACCACGAGGACGAGGCGGCGGAGATTCTGCGCCAGGTCTGTCAGAACGAGCACATGCGGGCCTCTGAGGCCAAGGAGGGGAAGATCGAGCTGACGGCGCAGTGCGACGGCCTGTTCCGGGTGGATGTGGCGCGGCTCGATGCGATCAACGAGATCGACGAGATCATGATTGCCACCCGGCACACCGGCACCGCAGTGCGCGCCGGGGACAAGCTGGTGGGCACGCGGGTGATCCCGCTGGTCATCCAAAAGCAGAAGCTGGAGCAGGTGCGCCGGGCGGCCGGGCCGCAGCCGATTGCGCAGCTGCTGCCGTTTCAGCCCTACCGCGTGGGGATCGTCACCACGGGCAGCGAGGTCTATCACGGCCGGATTGCCGACACCTTCACCCCGGTGGTGGTGGAGAAGGTCGAGCGCTACGGCATGCAGGTCGTCTCCCGCGCGCTGGTGGGCGACGACAGGGCCCAGATCACCGAGGCCATCTGGCAGATGAAGCGGGAGGGGGCGGAGGTCATCCTCTGCACCGGCGGTATGAGCGTGGATCCGGACGACCGGACGCCGGCCGCCATCCGGGATACGGGCGCGCGGATTGTCACCTACGGCGCGCCGGTGCTGCCGGGGGCCATGTTTTTACTGGCGTATCTGGACGACGGGACCCCCATTCTGGGGCTGCCGGGCTGCGTCATGTATGCCAGGGCCACGATTTTTGACCTGGTGCTGCCGCGCATTGCCGCGGGGGTGGAGGTGACCAAAAAAGAGATTGCGCACATGGGAAACGGCGGCCTGTGCCTCGGCTGCCCGGTCTGCCACTATCCCATTTGCAGCTTTGGAAAGGGCGTCTAGCCGGAGAGGGGGAGTGTCGCTTGCTGCAGATGCCGAACTGGGTGATTCTGGGGGCTGCGGGCCGAAACGCCGGAAAGACGGCCCTCGGCGTGTGGCTCATTGGGCAGCTGAAGCAGCGCGTGCCGGTCTGCGCCGTCAAGGTGATCCAGGCCCACGCCCACGGGCAGGCCTGTCCGCGGGGCGGCGCCGGGTGCGGCATCTGCGCCGGGCTGCAGGGGCTGTACGATGTGCGCGAGGAGACCGGCCGCGGGCAGAAGGACACCATGCGCTTTGCCGCCGCGGGGGCGCAGAAGGTCCTTCTGGTGCGCGCGCTGCCGGAGGGCATGGAGAAGGCCATGCAGGCGGCGGCGCAGCTGCTGCCAAAGGACTGCGTGGTGGTGTGTGAATCCAACGGCGCGGCCAGGGTGGTAAAGCCGGGGCGGTTTTACCTGCTGGGCGACGAGGCGGAGCTGCCCCGGTGGAAGCCGTCTGCCAGGGCGGTGCGGCCGCTGGCAGACGCGGTGCTGGACCCGGCGGCGCTGGAACGGGAGAGGGTGCTGAACGATATGATGGAACATTTGCCGCTGCTGCGGGGGGCGTATCCCACCCAGGTGACGGTGGAGCAGGCCCGGCAGCTGCTGTTGGACCACTGCCCGTGCGGGCGGCCGGCGCTGGCGCCGGTGGCGCAGAGCTATGGCCGCGTGTTGTCCCAGGCGGTGCGCGCGCCGGAGGCGGTGCCGCCCTTCGACCGCTCGCCGCTGGACGGCTACGCGCTGCGCGCTGCGGACATCGCGCAGGCGTCCCAGGCACAGCCGGTGACGCTGGAGATTGTGGAGGAGGTCCCCGCGGGCAGCTGCGCCGCGGCGCGGCTGGCGCCGGGCCAGGCCGTCAAGATCCTGACCGGCGCGCCCATCCCGGACGGCGCAGACCTGGTGGTGAAGTTTGAGGATACAGACTTTACGGACCGGACCGTGACCTTTTTCCGGCCGGAGCGCAGCGGGAGCAATCTTGTCCGTGCGGGCGAGGATCTGGCCCAGGGCGCGTGCATCGCAGAGGCGGGCACGCGCATCACCCCGCCGGTGGCCGCGCTGCTCGCCGCGGTGGGGTGCGCCCAGGTCCCGGTGTTTGAGCGCCCGCGGGCGGCGCTCATCAGCACGGGCAGCGAGCTGCTGCCGGCGGACGCGCCGCTGGAGCGGGGAAAGATCCGCAACAGCAGCGTCTATGCCATCGCGGGCTATCTGCAGCGCCTGGGCGTGCAGACGCAGCCGTGCGGCATTGTGCCGGACGACGCAGAACAGATTGCAGACGCCGTCCGCAAAGCCGCCGCCACGGCGGATCTGGTGCTCACCACCGGCGGCGTGTCGGTGGGGGACTATGACAAGGTGTGCCAGGCCATGGACTGCCTGGGGGCGCGGATTTTGTTCTGGAAGGTCCGGATGAAGCCGGGCATGGCGTGCCTCGCGGCGGTGTGGAACGGCAGGCTCATCCTGGGCCTGTCCGGCAATCCGGCCGCGGCGGCGGTGGCCCTGTTTTTGCTGGCGCTGCCGTGCCTGCGGAAGATGTCGGGGCTGCGGCAGACGCTGCCGCAGTGCCTTCAGGTGCGCCTGGCGGAGGACTTCCCCAAGGCGAGCCCGGCGGGCCGCTGGATCCCCGGCAGCCTGCAGATCGGGGCGGACGGCACGGCGCAGTTCGTCCCTGCCGCGCCCGGCGGAAACGGTATGCTGCGGCCCTTTTGCGGCGCGGACCTGCTGGGCCAGATCCCGCCCGGCAGCGGCGCAATGCGCGCCGGCACGCCGATTTTGGCCCAGCGCATCTTCCTACCGGAGGAATAAAACCTTTTAAGGAGCGAATGTTGTGAACACACCGGCAGAAATTGCAGAACAGTATGTAAAAATCGGCGCTGGGAAGGCGGCGCAGCCCCTCTCCAAGACGCTCGTCCTGGCCATCCTGGCCGGCCTCTTTATCGGCTTTGGTGCCGCCGGCTCCACCGTTGCGGCGGCCACGGTCCCCCAGGGCTCTGTAGCGAAGCTGGTGAGCGCCTGCATCTTTCCGGGCGGCCTCACACTGGTCCTGCTGGCGGGCAGCGAGCTCTTTACGGGCAACTGCCTGTTGAGCATCCCGCTGCTGGAGCGGAAGATCACCCTGCGCCAGATGCTGCGCAACTGGGCCGTCGTCTACCTGGGGAACTTCATCGGCGCCGTGTGCGTGGCGCTGTGCCTGACAGGCGCCCATCTGGGCGGCCTGTTCGACGGCGCGGTGGCGTCCTCCCTGATCGGGACGGCCGCGGGCAAGTGCAGCCTGAGCTGGTCCGACGCGCTGCTGCGCGGTGTGGCCTGCAACTTTTTGGTCTGCATCGCGGTCTGGATCGCCTTTGCCTCCAAAACCCCGGCGGGCAAGGTCATCGGGCTGTTTTTCCCGATCATGCTGTTTGTGGTGTGCGGCTTTGAGCACAGCGTCGCCAACATGTTCTACATCCCGGCGGGCCTGCTGGCCGCGGCGGATCCCGCCTATGCCTCCGCCGCCGCGGAGGGCCTCACCTGGGGCAGCTTCCTGCTGCGCAACCTGCTGCCCGTCACGGCCGGCAACATCCTGGGCGGCAGCGTGCTGGTGGGGATGGGATACTGGTTTGTATATCTGAAACAGGACGGCGGCGCGGCCGCGGTCACAAAGGAGGCAGTTGGATGGGAACGATAATCGCCGTGTGCACAAGCCCGGAGAAGGGAACGGCAAAACAGAATGTCCACCGCGCGCGCCTGATAGAGAACCACGGGCTGGAACAGGACGCCCACGCGGGAGCATGGCACCGGCAGGTGAGCCTGCTCAGCTATGAGTCCATCGAGGCCTTCAAGGCCGCGGGCGCACAGGTGACGGAGGGCGCGTTCGGCGAGAACCTCATCGTATCCGGCATCGACCTGCGGCACCTTCCGGTCGGGACCAGGCTGCAGTGCGGAACGGTGCTGCTGGAGCTCACGCAGATCGGAAAGGAGTGCCACCACGGCTGTCAGATTTATCAGACGATGGGCCGCTGCATCATGCCCCAGGAGGGCGTGTTTGCAAGGGTGCTCCGGGGCGGGGAGATCCAGGAGCGGGACGAGATCCAGGTGCTCTCAGGGCAGACGGACGAAGCGGGGGAATGAAAATGAAACAGCATTTGCTTGCAAAGCCTGAAAATACCGACCGCAAAATCGGCGGTTTGCTCGCCAGCTTTAACCGGAAGATCCGGGCCTACCCGCCCGGCATGTGCCCGCTGACGGTGCAGCTGTCGCTGCTGCACGCCTCCAAGAGCCTGACCTGCGGCAAGTGTGTGCCGTGCCGGGAGGGGCTGGCGCAGCTTGAGCAGATGCTCAAGACCATCCTCGACGGCGGCGGCACCATGCAGACGCTGCAGCAGATGACCGAGCTGGCGGAGATGATCAACGCCACGGCGGACTGCGCCATCGGCTACGAGGCGGCGCAGGTGGTGCTGGAGGGCCTGCGGGAATTTCGGGACGAGTACATCAGCCACATCTACCGGCATATGTGCCAGGAGGAGATCGGACAGACCATCCCCTGCGTCACCATGTGCCCGGC
>JAHZEE010000101.1:0-513 GCA_019421975.1 Clostridiales bacterium
TTGGAAAATATCTGGGGCCGGAGTATCAGGTCAAGGCCTGCATGGGACATCTGCGCGATCTGCCCAAGAGCTCCCTGGGCGTCGACATTGAGCACGATTTTGTCCCCCAGTATCAGCCGCTGAAGGGCAAAGAGGACATCATTGCAGACCTTAAAAAGTCGTCGGATCACGCGTCGCGCGTCTATCTGGCAACGGACCCGGACCGTGAGGGCGAGGCCATCTCCTGGCATCTGAAGGAGCTGCTGGATCTGCCGGACGAAAAGGCCAGCCGGGTCACCTTCAATGAGATTACAAAAAATGTGGTGCTGCAGTCCATCCAGGCGCCGCGGGAGATCGACTTTGATCTGGTGGACGCCCAGCAGGCCAGAAGAATTCTGGACCGGATTGTGGGCTACCAGCTCAGTCCGCTGCTGTGGAAAAAGGTGCGGAAGGGGCTCTCAGCCGGCCGGGTACAGTCGGTGGCAACCCGTCTGATTGTCGACCGGAACGAGGAGATTCAGAAGTTTGTGCCGC
>JAHZEE010000101.1:538-1825 GCA_019421975.1 Clostridiales bacterium
GGCTGAGGCGGATGCGATTCTGGCCGATGTGAAGAATGCGCCATTTGAGGTCGTAAGCGTCAAGCGGTCCGAGAAAAAGAAGAACCCCGCGCCGCCCTTTATCACCTCCACCCTGCAGCAGGAGGCTTCGCGAAAGCTCAACATGACGCCCAAGCGCACCATGGCCATTGCCCAGCAGCTCTATGAAGGCGTCGACATCAGCGGAGAGGGCACGGTCGGCCTGATCACCTATATGCGTACCGACTCTTTGCGCCTGTCCGAGGAGGCGTTGAGCGCGGCCAGGGATCTGATCAGCCGCCGCTATGGCACCAGCTACTACTATGGAACGCCCAGACGGTACAAGTCCAAAAACTCGGCGCAGGATGCCCACGAGGCCATTCGCCCGAGCAATGTGCATCTGGATCCGGAGTCCATTATGAAGGATCTGACGAAGGACCAGTACCGGCTCTACAAGCTGATTTGGGGCCGCTTTGTGGCGAGCCAGATGGCAAACGCCGTCTACGACACCGTGGCAATTGACAGCGCCTCGGCGGGCCACATTTTTCGTGCGAATCACCAGAGCCTGAAATTTGCCGGCTTTACGGCCGTCTATGAGGAGGGAAGGGACGACGAGCAGGAGGAAAAGGCCTCCCCGCTGCCGGACCTCAAGGAGGGTGAGCCGCTGACGCTTGGAGCATCTGAAAAAGAGCAGCACTTTACCCAGCCGCCCGCCCGCTATACAGAGGCCTCTCTGGTGCGGGCCATGGAGGAAAAGGGCGTCGGCCGTCCCTCCACCTACGCCACCATTGTCTCCACCATCCAGGACCATGAATATGTGGTCAAACAGGACAAGCGCCTGGTGCCGACGCCGCTGGGGGTCGTGGTGACCAAATTCCTGATCGACTGGTTCCAGGATGTCATCGATGTGGAGTTCACAGCCGGCATGGAGGAGAAGCTCGACGAGGTGGAGGAGGAAAAGCTCCCCTGGAAGAAGATGCTCAGCGACTTCTATTACGGCGGATTTAAAGAGAATATCGACCGGGCGCAGGATGCGCCGCGGGTCAAGGTGCCCGACGAGGTGACCGAGGAGAAGTGTGAGCTCTGCGGCCGCAATATGGTGATTAAGACCGGACGGTTCGGAAAGTTCCTGGCCTGTCCCGGGTACCCGGAGTGTAAAAATACCAAGCCCATTGTCGAGCGGATGCCGGGCCGCTGCCCCAAGTGCGGCGGGACGATCCTCAAGCGCAAGTCCAAAAAGGGCTACGCCTACTACGCCTGTGAGCGCGGCGCGGAGTGCGGGTTTATGAC
>JAHZEE010000101.1:1835-6547 GCA_019421975.1 Clostridiales bacterium
CCATGTGAAAAAAGTCCGGCCGCGGCCAGATGAAGCCATTCTGTATCAACCCGGAGTGTCCCAACTTCCTGCCGGAGGACAAGCGCGGATATCGGAAAAAACCGGCCGCCGCAGAGGAGGCAAAGGCGGAGACTCCGGAGGAGGAGAAGAAGCCGGCCAAAAAGACGGCTAAGACCGCCAAAAAGACCGCGGCAAAGACTGCGGCGAAGAAGCCGGCGGCCAAAAAGAAGACAAAGGCGGAAGCGGAAGATGCGTGAGGTTGTGGTGATTGGCGCGGGGCTTGCCGGCTGCGAGGCGGCCTGGCAGCTGGCGCAGCGGCAGATCCCGGTCCGGCTGTATGAGATGAAGCCAAAGAAGATGACGCCGGCCCACCATGCGCCGGACTTTGCAGAGCTGTGCTGCTCCAACTCCCTGCGGGCGGAGGGACTTGCCAACGCGGTGGGGCTGCTCAAAGAGGAGATGCGCCGGCTGGACAGCCTGATTCTGCAATGTGCAGACAGGACCCGTGTGGAGGCGGGCGGCGCACTGGCTGTGGACCGGTTTGGGTTCTCCGGCCTGGTGACGGAGCAGATCCGAAACCATCCCGGGATCACCGTGGTGGAGGAGGAAGTGACACAGATCCCGGAGGGGCCTGCCATTGTGGCGAGCGGGCCATTGACCTCCGACGCACTGGCCGACGCCATCCACCGGTATTTTGGCAGCGAATATCTGCACTTTTACGATGCAGCGGCGCCGCTGGTGAGCGCAGAGTCGGTGGACTTTGAAAAGGCCTGGTATGCCTCCCGGTATGACCGCGGTTCGGCGGACTACATCAACTGCGGCATGGATCAGGCCGAGTACGAGGCGTTTATCGCGGCGCTGGCCGCGGCAGAGCAGGCGCAGGTGCATGGCTTTGAAGATCAAAAGGTCTTCGAGGGGTGTATGCCCATCGAGGTCATGGCCCGCCGCGGTCTGGACACCGCGCGCTACGGTCCGCTCAAGCCCGTGGGGCTGAAGGACCCAAAGACCGGCCGGGAGCCGTGGGCGGTGGTACAGCTTCGGAAGGACAACGCCCAGGGAACAATCTACAACCTGGTGGGATTTCAGACCCATCTGCGCTTTGCGGAGCAAAAGCGGGTGTTCTCCATGATTCCGGCCCTGCACGACGCGGAGTTTGTCCGCTACGGTGTGATGCACCGCAACACCTTTCTGGATTCCCCGCGGCTGCTCGATGGCAGCTTTGCCGCGCGTAAGAACCCCCTTGTGGCGTTTGCCGGACAGATGACCGGTGTGGAGGGGTATGTGGAGTCTGCGGCATCCGGCCTGGTGGCAGGAATCTGTATGGCATGCCGGGTCCTGGACAAACCGGTGCCGGTCTTTCCGCAGCAGACCGCCATCGGCGCGTTGGCAGCGTATATCAGCGACCCGTCTGTCAGCGCGTTCCAGCCGATGAATGTAAATTTTGGCATCATCGCGCCGTTGGGCTACAAGGTCAAGGGGAAGCGAAATAAAAATGAGGCAATCTCGGCCCGGGCGCTGGAGGCGCTCGCGCAGATGAAAGAGACGGGATTGTGACGAAGGAGGCATGCACCGTGAAAATTATCGTAGATGCGATGGGCGGGGATCATGCGCCGGAGCAGATGATCGCCGGCGCAGTGGCGGCAGCGGCCGACGGCGCCGAGGTGATCCTGGTGGGCCGCGGAGAGGAAATCCTGCAGTGCTTGAAAAAAACGGGCAGCGATACCCTGCCCAAAGGGCTGGAGATCGCCAACGCAGACGATGTGGTGCAGATGGAGGACGAGCCCACGCAGGTGCTGCGGACGCGCAAGAATTCTTCCATGGTGGTGGGCCTGCAGATGCTGGCCGAGGGTCAGGCGGATGCGCTTGTCTCAGCGGGCAACACCGGCGCGCTGCTCACCGCCTCCACGCTTCTGGTCAAGCGGCTGCCTGGGGTCCGCCGGGCGGCGCTCTGCCCGGTTCTGCCGGCTCAAAACGGCGGGACGCTGCTGATGGATGCGGGCGCCAATGCCGAGTGTACGCCTGAATTCCTGCTGCAATTTGCCCTGATGGGCAGCTGCTATGCCCAGCGGATGATGGGCCGCCCGACGCCGAAGGTGGGGCTGCTCAGCAACGGCACAGAGGCGGAAAAGGGAACGCCCCTGGTCAAACAGGCTCACGCGCTGCTGCTGCAGGCCGCGGAAAAGGGCTGGATCCACTTTGTCGGCAATGTGGAGGCCCGCGACGCACTCTCCGGGGCCGTCGATGTGATGGTCACAGACGGCTTTACCGGCAATATTCTGCTCAAGAGCATTGAGGGCACCGGCATGTACTTTGCCGCAGAGATGAAGCGGATGTTCTACCGCAGCGCCCTGTCCAAGCTGGGCGCGCTCTGCTGTAAAAAGGGGATCGGGGAGATCAAGAACAAGATGGACTACCGGCAGACGGGCGGCACGCTGTTTATCGGACTGACAAAGCCCGTCATCAAGGCACATGGCTCCTCCGATGCACTGGCCATCCGAAACGCCATCCGCCAGGCGGCGGGCTATGTGGAATCGGATGTGGTGCAAGCGGTCCGGGTGCAGATGGAAGAACGATTGGAAGGCGGCGAACAACATGGCCTCTGAGTTGGAGCAAAGACTGGGCTATTCGTTCCGGAACCATAAATTGCTGGAGCATGCGCTGACGCACAGCTCCTATGCCAATGAGAACCGCAAAGACGGGCTCACGAGCAATGAGCGCCTGGAATTTCTGGGGGACTCCGTACTGGGCTTTGTGGTGGCGTCCTATCTCTTCAAAACCTATCCAGACAGACCGGAGGGAGAGCTCACCAAGCTGCGCGCGGCGCTGGTGTGTGAAAAGAGCCTGGCGGCGGCTGCCGCAAAGCTAAAGCTGGGCGCTGCGCTGCTGCTGGGCCACGGCGAGGAACACGGCGGCCGCAAGAGCAGCAGCATCACGGCCGACGCCATGGAGTCCGTGCTGGCGGCGGCCTATCTGGACGGCGGCCTGGAGGCCGCATCCGGCATCATCCACCGGCTCATTCTGGGCGCGGGAATGCCGGATCTGCAGGATCAGGACTACAAAACCCGCCTGCAGGAACTGGTGCAGCGGGAGAAGCACCAGCAGCTCAGCTATCAGCTCACGGGCGAGCGCGGTCCCGACCACGACAAGCATTTTTCAGTCTGCGTACTGCTCAACGACAAGGTAGTGGGCTGCGGCGAGGGCAGAAGCAAAAAACATGCAGAACAGGCGGCGGCTGCGGCGGCCATCCAGAAACTGTTCCCAGAGGAGGCCTGACGGCCTTCGGCCGGCCCTTTGAGCCGGCTTTTTTTGTACAGTCTGGGATTTTGGGGGAAAAGCCGTCGTTTAAAGGTTGCAATCGGGCGTAAGAATTGATAAAATCAACTCATCATGCATTTTTTCAGGAAGGAGGCCGGCACCGTGTATTTGAAAGCGCTGGAGATCCAGGGATTCAAGTCGTTTCCAGACAAAACCGTCTTGCAGTTTGGCGGCGATATCACGGCAATTGTCGGCCCCAATGGCAGCGGCAAGTCCAACATCTCAGACGCCATCCGCTGGGTGATGGGCGAGCAGAGCTCCCGTGCGCTGCGCGGGGCCAAGATGGAGGATGTGATCTTCGGCGGCACACAAAAGCGGAGCCAGGTGGGCTTTGCAGAGGTCTCTCTGATGCTCGACAACACGGACGGCCGCTTTTCGGTGGATGCGCCGGAGGTCATGGTGACCCGCCGCTACTACCGTTCCGGTGAGAGCGAGTATTATATCAACCGTCAGTCCGCCAGGCTCAGAGATGTGAATGAGCTGTTTATGGACACAGGCCTTGGCCGGGAGGGGTACTCCAACATCGGCCAGGGCCGTATTGACGAGATTCTGTCGGTCAAAAGCCAGGACCGCCGCGAGATCTTTGAGGAGGCGGCCGGGATTTCCAAATACCGCCACCGCAAGGAGGAGACGGAACGGAAGCTGGCCTCGGCAGAGGAGAATCTGCTGCGCATCGGCGACAAGATTGCGGAGCTGGAGCTGCAGGTGGAGCCGCTGCGCGTACAGGCGGAGAAGGCCAGACAATACCTGGCCTACCGGGATGTTCTGCGCGGGCTGGAGGTGACGGTCTGGCTGGACACGCTGGAGAAATTGAGCCAGACGGCCAAGAAGGCGGAGGAGGACTATCACTCCGCCCTGTTTATTTTAGAGCAGGCGCACGCAGAGCTGGACGGCCTGTATTCATCCAGCGAGGCGTTGGCCGAGCAGCTGCGGCAGCGGGATCTTCAGATGGAGACCTGCCGTGAGCAGGTGGCTGCGCTGGAGCAGCAGGCCAAAGCCCAGGAGGGGCAGACGGCGGTTCTCCAGGCAAGGCAGGAGAACAACCAGCAGAATATGGACAGAATCCGGCAGGAGATGGACGACCAGCAGAGCCGGAGCGGCGGCCTGGCGGACCAGATTGCAAACAGCCAGAGCCGGATCGCCGAATTGGAGTCCCATCTGCAGCAGCTGCAGACAGAGCTGATGCAGACAGTAGAGTCGGCCAAAACCAAAAGCGATTCTGCGGCAGAGATCGCCGCCAGGCTGCTCCAGAGCCGAAGCCGTCAGGCAGAGCTCCTGGCGGCTGTGGCAGAAAAGCGGGCTGCGCGCAGCGCGCTGGCGCTGTCGGCGCAGTCCATGCAGGAGCGCGCTGAAACAGCCCGCAAGGAGATGGCAGAGGCCAAGACGCGGCGGCAGGA
>JAHZEE010000102.1 GCA_019421975.1 Clostridiales bacterium
GCTCATAGGTCATCTCAATTTTGTCGTAGTCGGTCTGAGGCTTAGTGCCGCGCAGGGTGATGTTGACATACCCGTCTGCCACATTGGCCTCCACCAGAATCGGATTTTCCAGATTGTTTTTAAACTTGTAATCCAGCGAACCCCAGTAGACCGTCGCGTCCATACCCATGGGCACATAGGTGACGGCGAACATGTGCTCTGTGCGCTCCACCTGCTCCAGGTTTGCCAGCAGCGTGCACATATAGATGGTCGAGGAGACCTGGCAGACGCCGCCGCCCAGCTGGGACTCAGAGTTGCCGGAGACATAGACGATGGCGGATTTGTAGCCCTTCTCCGCGGTCCGCTCGCCCACAATGCCGTTGAACGAGAACACATCGCCCGGATTGAGAATGGTGTTGTTGATGGCCTTGCAGGCCAGATCCAGATTGTTGGTACGGTTGGCGTTGACCACATGGGGGGAGGAATAACTGCTGAGTACATCGGGGAACAGCTCGGCCTTGACATCCTCCAGCGTCTTTTCCGGGGCGATGTCGCCCAGTGCCAGCGTAAAGACAGCGCCCTCTGCAGCGGCATCCTGCTGCTGCTTGGCGGCGGTCAGATCAAAGCCGAAGCCATTGACCTCCGGGACGAGCACATGGTTGGCCTCGTCGTAGTAGGCGTCGGCCATGTCGGTGCACAGCTCCTGGTAGAGCGCGTCGAGGTCCACCGGATGATAGTGGTCCACATCATAGCTGAACAGCAGCACATTGAAGTCGTTCTGCCGGTAGGCGGTCTCCACCGCGGCCAGCAGCGCCTCCGTGTCCAGCGAGCGGCCGGAGGTTCCCACCTGAATGGTGACGATCCCCTGGGCCGTGTCCACGGTGGAGACAGAGTCCACCCGCGGCGTCAGCGCCTCGGCGGCCGCCTGGGAGATGACCTCCGAGAGATAGTCGGTGTTGAGGGTCAGTGAGTCAGACACATCGATGTTGTGGGTACTCTCCTGGGCATGCCTGCGCAGACTGGCGCGGGAAAATACATTGCCCGTATGCCCGTATTCCCAGGCCTTCTCGACTGCGGCCTCGACATCGATGGAGGCCTGTACCTGCTGGGGATCAAATTCCAGCGTCCGGTCCGGCAGCTGAACTGTGAGCGGCAGGGTGCCGTAGGTCTGCGTGACCGCCTCCTGCAGCTTCTGGGTGGCCTGCTGCCGGGTCATTCCGCCCAGATTCTGGTCCATCACATAGACATTGGGCAAAATGGTATCATCGCTGGCGACAACGGCGGCATAGCCGAATGCGCCGCCGGCGCCCACAAGTAAAATAGCAGCCACACAGATCAAAATGACCGTGGCCCGCCGCCGCTTGGAGCCGGATGGTACTCCCTTTTTGCCTTTGGGGCGGTTTTTGTCACCGCCGCCTGCTAAAAATTTACCGTTCTTGCTAATGAGAATCGCTCCCTATCGCGTCATCTGAAAGTTGGATGATCATTCGACTATGGACGACAAACTTCGCCCTCCATATTCCTACCTATTATAACGGAAAACAAATGGGAAATGCAATTACAAATCTGCAACTATCCCATCTCATTTTGGTTAAAATTCTGGGTGTTTTCTACAATTTTACCAAATTCGTCGATAAATGCACGGGCCGCCTTGAGGGGCCGTTCATCCGCCTTCAGCTTGAGCATCAGAACGGGGGTGCTGCCGGCGGCGAGGTAGATCCGCCCCTTGTTATAGGGATCGGCACAGACCGCGGAGACAGCCTCGAAGTTGAGCGCGCCCAGGGTGAAATGGATCTGGTTGTTCTTTTGGCTGATGTCGCGGATCCCGGCCTTGGAGGCCGCGGCGCGCAGCAGGGCGGTGTCGAGCAGATTGAGAACGCTCTTGGGCGGATCGCCGTAGCGGTCAACCAGCTCCGAAAGCAGATCGTCGCAGTCGGCCTGGGTTCGTACGGCCGCCATGCGGCGGTACAGATCCATGCGCTGCTCGCCCGAATCCACATAGGATTTGGGAATGTTGGCGGCGATGGCCAGATCGGCAGTGCACTCCACCGTCTGCTCAGAGCGCTCGCCCCGCTCTTCCAGCACGGCCTCCTCCAGAAGCTTCAGGTACATGTCGTAGCCCACGGACATCAGATGGCCCGACTGCTCCGCGCCCAGCAGGTTGCCGGCGCCGCGGATCTCCAGATCCCGCATGGCGATTTTAAAGCCGGAGCCGAACTCGGCAAACTCGCGGATCGCGCCCAGGCGCTTTTCCGCCACCTCACTGAGTACTTTGCCCGGACGGAAGGTGAGATATGCAAAGGCGTGGCGGGTGGAGCGTCCCACCCGGCCGCGCAGCTGGTGCAGCTGCGCCAGACCCAGCCGGTCGGCGTCTTCGATGATGAGCGTATTGACATTGGGAATGTCGATGCCGGTCTCGATGATGGAGGTGCAGATGAGCACCTGGATCTCCCCGTCGGCCATGCGCTGCATCACATCGCCCAGCTCCTCCTCATTCATCCGGCCGTGGGCCACGGCCACAGTGATGCCGGCGATGCGCTGCTGCATGCGGTAGGCGCACTGGGCGATGGTCTCAATGCGGTTGTGCAGGTAGTAGACCTGCCCGCCGCGGGCCAGCTCCCGGCGGATGGCGTCGTCCAGGATTCGGTCGTCGTGCTCCATCACAAAGGTCTGCACCGGATAGCGGTCCTGGGGCGGCTCCTCGATGGTGGACATGTCCCGGATGCCGGACAGGGCCATATTGAGGGTGCGCGGGATGGGCGTGGCCGAGAGGGTCAGCACATCCACGCCCTTGGACAGCTCCTTGAGCCGCTCTTTGTGGCTGACGCCGAACCGCTGCTCCTCGTCCACGATCAAAAGGCCCAGATCCTGGAATTTGATGTCCTTCTGCAGCAGCTTGTGGGTGCCGACCACCAGGTCAATCCGGCCCGCGGCCAGATCCTTGAGGGTCTGCTTCTGCTGCGCGGCGGTGCGGAAGCGCGAGAGCACATCGATGTTGACCGGAAAGCCCGAAAATCGCTTGACGCAGGTGAGATAGTGCTGCTGGGCAAGCACCGTGGTGGGCACCAGAATGGCCACCTGCTTGCCGTCCATAATGGCCTTCATGGCCGCGCGCAGCGCCACCTCGGTCTTGCCGAAGCCCACATCGCCGCAGAGCAGCCGGTCCATGGGGGTGGGCCGCTCCATATCGGTCTTGATCTCCGCGATGGAGCGGAGCTGATCGTCAGTTTCGGCGTATTCAAAGCTGTCTTCAAACTCCATCTGCCAGGGGGAGTCCGGCGAGAACGCATAGCCGGGCCGCCGCTTGCGCTCGGCATAGAGCTGGATGAGGCCGCCGGCCAGGTCCTTGGCCGCCGCCTTGGCGCGGGCCTTGGTCTTCTCCCAGGCGTCGCCGCCGAGCCGGTTGAGGCGCACGGTCTGGTCCTCGCCGCCGCCAATGTACTTGCTCACCAGATCCAGCTGCGTGGCCGGCACATAGAGCACATCCGTGCCGTGGTAGGCAATTTTCACATAGTCCTTGATGACGCCGTCCATCTTCATGGGCTCCATGCCCATGTAGCGGCCGATGCCGTGATGCTCGTGAACCACCAGATCGCCCGGCGAGAGGTCCGTAAAGGAGTTGAGCTTCTGCCGGTTGGAGCGGCGGTCCTTGCGGCCAGACCGCTTGCGGCTCTGGGCGGTGATCTGCCCCTCGGTCAAAATGGCCAGCTGCAGGGCCGGATACTCCATGCCGGCCGGCAGCGCGCCCTCGGTCAGCAGGATCTCCCCCGGCTTCGGCGGCCGGGAGGCGGGGAAATCCAGCACCCCGGTCAGGTTGTGGTCCCGGAGCACCTGCTGCAAAATCTCTCCCCGGCGGCGGTTGCCACAGAACACCCAGGCGCGGAACTGCTGTACCTGGTACGCGGCCAGATCCTCACAGGCGGTCTCCAGACTGCCCCCGTAGGAGGGCAGATGCTTGGCCGTGACAGACAGCAGCTGCCTGGGCGGCAGCGCATCGGGAAATTTGGCGGACAGGAAGTTGTCCAGATACAGGACGCTGTGCCCCGTCAGGCTCCGGCACAGGCCCTCCCAGCTCTGATAGAACTCGCACAGCTCCCCGCAGACCACGCCGCGCTCCAGCATGGCGTCGAGGGTCTGGCCCAGATTCTCCTGCACAGCCTCGGCGGCGTGGGCCACTGCGCCGTGGTCGCTGAACACCACGCAGGCGTCCCTGGAGAGGTAGTCGGCGGCGCAGGCAAATTCCGGGTAGACGAGGCCGCAATAGCGGTCGGCGGCCGGAAAGGAGATGCCGTTTTCCAGCCGCTCCAGATCGCGCTCCAGCGTGGCGATCAGCGCCTCGTGGGGCTTTTTCCGCCGCTTCTGGCGGGCGATCAGCGCCTGCAGGTCCGCCGTCAGACCGGCCAGGCCGTCCGGATGCAGCCGAGGCTGCACCTCCGCGGAGGGCAGCAGCACGGCCCGCTCCAGTCCGGCGCTGGCTCACGGTGTCGAAATAGCCCATGGCGTCCCGAGTGTCGCCAAAAAATTCGCACCGGATGGGCGTGTCCTGCGCCGGCGAGAACACATCGAGAATGCCGCCGCGCAGGGAAAACTGTCCCACGCCCTCTACCATGGGCGTGCGGGTGTAGCCGGCGCTGGTGAGCCGCTGCGTCAGATCGTCCAGGCGATATTCGGCGCCGGCCTGCAGTACGATGGCAGAGGAGAACAGGGTCTGCCTGGGCATGGTGCGCAGGCTCAGCGCCTCCACGGAGGTGACCAGAATCGGGACAGCCCCCTGGCCCAGGTCGTAGAGCACCCGGAGCCGCTTCTGTTCCCAGCCCCGGGAGACCGTGCTGGCGTCGTAGAGCGTCAGCTCCCGCGTGGGCAGGAAGGCGGGCACCTCGGTGGAAAACGCCTGCAGCTCCCGGATGGTCCGGCGGGCGCTCTCCTCGTCCTGGCAGACAATGGCCAGAGGCCGACCGGTGTCCTGCCGCAGCGCGGCCAGAACATGGGCCCGGTGTACCGTGCCCAGCCCGGACAGGCAGATGGCCTGCCCCGCCTCGGCCGCCTGGCACAGCGTGCGGTACTCCGGCAGATCCCGGAGAACGGTGTTGAGAAGGTTCATAGCAGCTCCTTTCCTGTAAAAAATTGGCAATGAAACGGCGATCAGACGGGCGGGAATGGGGAAGTCCCCCACCCGTCCGTCTGTCAAATTGTGTGTTATTTCCCGTTGAATCGGTTGGCCGCGGCCGAAACGCCGTCGGTGATGACGGTGAGCGCGGCGTCTCTGGCGTGGTCCAGGGCGGTGTCCAGCAGCTTCTGGTCGGCCCTGGAGAAGGTGCCGAGTACCCAGTCTGCCAGGTCATAGTCCGCGTCCGGCTTGCCCCCGACGCCCACCTTCACCCGCGGAAAGCTCTGGGACTGCAGCGCGCCGATGATGGACTTGATGCCGTTATGGCCGCCGGCGGAGCCATCAGCGCGCACCCGGATCCGGCCCACGGGGAGCGAGATGTCGTCAAAGAGCACGAGTACGCGCTCCGGCGGAATTTTATAAAAGCTGGCCGCCTGCAGGACGGCGATGCCGGAGAGATTCATAAAGGTCTCCGGCTTCAACAAGCACAGCTTCTGGCCCTCAAAGCTTGCCATGGCGGTCAGACCCCGGAACTTCACCCGGTCCACCTTGACCTGCAGAAATTCGGCCACATGGTCCAGGGCGAGAAAGCCGCAGTTGTGACGGGTGCCGGCATACTGCTTGCCGGGGTTGCCAAGGCCCACCAGGAGCCAGTCGCAGGAGGACTTTCCAAGCATCTCAGAACAAGGAGGAAATGGAGACTTCCTCATAGATGCGCTCGATGGCCTCGGCAAACATGGGTGCCACATCCAGCTGGCGGATCTTGCTGCCGGTGTAGCCCTCCGGCATGGGGATGGTGTTGAGCAGCATCAGCTCCTCCATGTAGCTGTTCTCCACGCGCTCGATGGCGGGGCCGGAGAGAACGCCATGGCTGGCGCAGGCGTAGACCTTGGACGCGCCGCCGACCTCCACAATGGCCTTGGCCGCGTTGCACAGAGAGCCTGCCGTGTCCACCATGTCGTCAAACAGGATGCACTCCTTGCCGTCCACATCGCCGATCACATTCATGACCTCACAGGAGTTGGCCTTCTGGCGCCGCTTGTCGACGATGGCCAGGTTCATGCCCACCTTCTGGGCAAAGGCGCGGGCGCGGGCGACGGAGCCGACATCGGGGGAGACGACCACCATGTTCTCGCGCTTTTCCGCCGGGAATTTCTCCAGATAGTACTTTACGAAGACAGGGTTGCCCAGCAGGTTGTCCACGGGAATGTCAAAGAAGCCCTGGATCTGTGCCGCGTGCAGGTCCATGGTGAGCACCCGGTCGGCGCCTGCGGCGGTGATGAGGTTTGCCACAAGCTTTGCGGAGATGGGATCGCGGGCCTTGGCCTTGCGGTCCTGGCGGGCGTAGCCGTAGTAGGGGATGACGGCGGTGATCCGGCCGGCGGAGGCCCGCTT
>JAHZEE010000103.1:0-2998 GCA_019421975.1 Clostridiales bacterium
TTTTCTGTTTTTAATCCCCGCCACCGCCTCGCTCTACAACGGCCTCAGCCGGCTGTTTGGCATGGCCTTCGAGATTGACTATACGGTCTGCATCCTGATTATGGCTGTGCTGACCGCCGTCTATGTCATTGCCGGCGGCTACATGGCCACGGCCATCAACGACTTTATTCAGGGCTGTGTCATGCTGGTCGGTATCGTCGCCATCATCGCCGCGGTTCTGATGAGCAAGGGCGGCTTCACCCAGGCGCTCGACGCGCTGGCCCGCGTCACAGATGAGAGCGTCTCCACCACGCCCGGCGTCTTTGCCTCTTTCTTTGGTCCCGATCCGGTGGGGCTTCTGGGCGTCGTCCTGCTCACCTCCCTCGGCACCTGGGGACTGCCGCAGATGGTGCAGAAATTCTACGCCATTGACAATGAGGCCTCCATCAAAAAGGGGACGATTATCTCCACGCTGTTTGCCATCGTGATTGCAGGCGGCAGCTACTTTCTGGGCGGCTTTGGCCGGCTGTTCTCCGATCAGGTGGACCTTGCCGCCAGCGGATACGATGCCATCATCCCCGCCATGCTCTCCAATCTCTCCCCCATCCTCATCGCGCTGGCCGTCATTCTGGTGCTCTCTGCCTCCATGTCGACCCTCTCGTCTCTGGTCATGGCCTCCAGCTCTACACTGACCATCGACTTTCTCAAGGAGACCTTCTTCCCGGATATGAGCGAAAAGCGGCAGGTGCTGACCATCCGCAGCCTGATTGTGGTTTTTATCGCCATCTCCGCTGTGCTGGCCACCGTTCAATATAAGAGCGCCATCACCTTTATCGCCCAGCTCATGGGGATCTCCTGGGGCGCACTGGCCGGCTCCTTCCTGGCCCCGTTCCTCTACGCGCTCTACTGGAAGCGCACGACCAAGGCCGCCTGCTGGGTGTCCTTTCTGTTCGGCTCCGGGATCATGGTGCTGAATCTGTTTTTTGGCGCCCACTTCCCGTCTCTTCTGCAGTCGTCCATCAATTGCGGCGCGTTTGCCATGCTGGCCGGTCTGATTCTGGTTCCGGCTGTCAGCCTGTTTACCCGCCGGCCGGATCCGGCGTTGGTCGAACACGCCTTTGCCTGCTACAACGAAAAGGTCTCTGTGGCACAGAAGATGTCGCTGCGCGGTTAACTGCAGCGGTATGGCAGATAGTCGAGAAATCGCTTCACCGCCAAGGGCGCAGATTTTCTGTCGCGCAGGGCAAGCCCGATTTTGCGGTATGCCGGTACCTCCAGCTCCCTTGCGGCAAACCGGTAGGGCGTCCGCTTTAAAATCAGCTCCGGCAGAATGCTGATTCCAAGGCCGCACTCCACCATGGAAAGAATGGCGTAGTCGTCCCATGTGGTAAAGCGGATGTTGGGCGACAGGTCAAGGTGCGCCAAAATCTCCGATATCTCCGTATTGGCTCCCTTTTCCAAAAGCATAAATGGATCCTCCCGCAGGGCGGCTACTGGAAATTTCTCACAGCCGGCCAGCCGGTGGTTCTCAGGTAAAATGACCATCAGCCGGTCCTGCTCCAGAAAAATCGTCTCAAATTCAGGCCGGGTGGGCAGGCGCAAAAAGCCGCAGTCCACCCGGCCCTCTGTCAGCCATGCCTCGATTTCACTGTAGTCGCCCAGCAGCAGCTCATAGTCAATGTTTGGATAATCCTTTTGAAATTCCCGGATGATGTTCGGCAGCCAGTGGGCTGCCACGCTGGAGAAGGTGCCAATCCGAATCAGCCCCGACTGCAGACCATTGAGCGCATCTACCTCTGTCTGGAGTTTTTCATATGTGCTGCAGAGCTCCTTCGCATGTGGCAGCAGCTTCAACCCATCGCCAGTCAGCCGCACGCCGCCTTTCCCCCGCTCCAGCACAATCACATGCCACTCCTTTTCCAGATCCTGAATCATGCGGCTGATCCCGGATTGCGAGTAATTGAGAATTTCAGCCGCCTTGGTAAAGCTTCCGTATTCCACGGTCTTGACAAATGCCATATACTTTTGAAGATTCATGTCCATACTGGGATTCCACCTTAAGCATCTGATTTTGTTATATTTTCCATGCTAAATATTCGTTTTTTTAATTTCAAATTTCATGATAAACTGAAAGCATCCATAAATCAAGCGGGATGTGACAGGACATGGGATTGTATCAAAACAGAATCGTTGTCAAGGTGGGGACCTCCACGCTGACCAATGAGCTGGGGAAAAGCGATCTGCGCGCATTTGACCGTCTGGCGTGCGTACTTGCGGATATCCAAAACATGGGATATGAGGTGATTCTGGTCTCCTCAGGCGCCATCGCAGTGGGCGCCAACAAGCTGAACTGCCCGGAGCGCCCGTCCAGTCTGCGCATGAAGCAGGCTGCAGCCGCAGTGGGACAGTGCAGCATTATGTATCTGTACGACAAATTCTTTGGAGATTACGACAAGGGCATTGCTCAGATTCTGCTCAACGCCGAGGACATGGAGCACGAAGAAAAGCGGGAGAATTTAATCAACACCTTCAACACCCTGCTCGAGCTGAACATCATTCCGGTGGTCAACGAAAACGACTCCGTGAGCTATACGGAAATCGAGTCCAGCGAGCGGCTGTTCGGCGACAATGACATGCTCTCCGCCGTTGTCGCCGTGCTCTGCCGGGCAAAGCGGCTGGTGATTCTCTCCGATATTGACGGGCTGTATGACCGGGATCCGCGGCTGTGTCCCCACGCAGCTCCAATCCATCGGATTGACCACTTCGACTCCGCGGTCTATGCGCTTGCCGGCGGCGCTGGTTCCCGAAGGGGTACTGGCGGCATGCGAACAAAGCTGCAGGCGGCGGAGCTTGCGGCCGCGCAGGGAATCGACACGATCATCACCAATGGGAAGCACCCGGAGCATCTGTATGAGGTTCTGCAGGGCCGCCCGGTCGGCACCCTGTTTTCCGGAAAGCCTCAATTGTTATAAAAAGCGCACACTGCGGCATTGCAGTGTGCGCTTTTTTTGATCTCTAT
>JAHZEE010000103.1:3008-6422 GCA_019421975.1 Clostridiales bacterium
TATGCCTGATTCTGCGCTTCGACCAGGTGCAGCGCGCCGTAGCGCTCGCGCAGCTTCGGTTTCTCAATCTTTCCGGTCGGATTTCTGGGGATCTCTGCAAAGATGATCTTCCGCGGCCGCTTGTAGCGGGCCATCCCCATACAGAACTGCTCCACCTCTTCCACGGTGCAGGTGTGTCCCTCCTTTATCTCGATGATGGCCGCCGCAATCTCACCCAGCCGTTTGTCCGGCAGGCCGATGACCGCCACATCCTTGACCGCATCCAGCCCCCGGATGAAGTTCTCAATCTCCACCGGGTAAAGGTTCTCGCCGCCGGAGATGACCACATCCTTTTTCCGGTCCACCAGAAAATAGAAGCCGTCCTCGTCCTGCTTCGCCATATCGCCCGTCCGCAGCCAGCCGTCCTTCAAGACCTCCTGCGTAGCCTTTTCGTTGTGATAATAACAGCTCATCACGCCCGGCCCTCTGACACAGAGCTCTCCAACCTGCCCCTGTGCAACCGGCTGGCCGTCGTCTCCGACGATTTTGGCCTTCCACCCATATCCGGGCACGCCGATGGCGCCCACCTTGTGGATGTTTTCCACTCCCAGATGGATACAGCCCGGTCCAATGGACTCCGACAGGCCGTAGTTGGTGTCATACTGATGGTGGGGAAAATATGCCATCCAGCGGCGGATCAGGCTGGGCGGCACCGGCTGCGCGCCGATGTGCATCAGCCGCCACTGGTCCAGCTTGTAGTCCTCCAGCTTCAATTCACCGCGGTCCAGCGCATCCAGCAGGTCCTGGGCCCAGGGCACGAGAAGCCAGACGATGGTGCACTGCTCCTGGCTCACCGCCTCCAAAATGGTGCGCGGCGTGGTCCCCTTGAGCAGCACGCCCCGGCCGCCCTCCAAAAACGAGCCCAGCCAGTGCATCTTGGCGCCGGTGTGGTAGAGCGGCGGAATACACAAAAAGACATCCTCGTGCTGGGTGTTATGGTGGTGCTGTTCCACCTTGGCCGCATGAATCAAGCTGGTGTGCCGGTGTAAAATGGCCTTGGGGAAGCCCGTCGTGCCGGAGGAAAAATAGATGGCGGCCTCGTCCTCATCCCGGACCGTCACATGGGGCGTCTGGCTTGAGCAGTTGGCAGTCAGGAAATGGTAGTCCTCGGCAAAGGTCGGCGTGGGCGTCCCATCGCCCACATACAGCAGCGAACAGTTGAGCGCGTCCACGGCGCTCTCCACCCGGCCGATGAACTCCGGCCCAAACACCAGCACCTTGACCTCTGCCAGCTTGGCGCAGTAGGTGATCTCCTCCGCCGAATACCGAAAATTCATGGGAACCGCCAATGCGCCGGTCTTCAAAATGCCAAAGTAGATGGGCAGCCACTCCAGGCCGTTCATCAGCAGGATTCCCACCTTGTCCCCCTTCTGAATGCCGCGAGAGAGCAGCAGATTGGCAAAGCGGTTGGCCTTTTCATTGAAGACATTCCAGGTGATCTCCCGGCGGAACGGCTCATAGGTGGACGGCTCAATCAGGTTAATCTCCTTCCAGGTTTTCCGATGGGTCTCCCGGATCTCCGGATTGAGCTCCACCAGGCAGATCTCATCTCCGTACAGTTTACAGTTTCGTTCCAAAATTTCCGTAATCGGCATTGCTCGATGCTCCTTTTCAGAACCAAGTTCCCTCATTTACTTTTTCCGTTTAAAGCATTATAACAACTGGATAATTTTTTGTCAATCCGTCTCGAAAAAACATATTTACATCACAGCTTTAAAGTGGTACTATAAAATCAGTTTATTGAGGAGGGCAAATCATATGATTTCTAAGGTTCAAAAGGAACACTCCATGGAACTATATGATGCAATTCTTCATCTTCAAACCAGAGAAGAATGCTTCCGCTTTTTCCAAGATCTCTGTTCATCCAATGAGCTGTATGCCATCGAGCAGCGCTTTGATGTGGCCAAGCTGCTCACCGAGGGCCAGGTCTATGTGGACATCTCCGAGCAGACCAAGGCCAGCTCGGCCACCATCAGCCGCGTCAACCGCGTGCTGAATTTCGGCACCAACGGCCTAAATGAGATCCTTGCGCGGATGCAGGAAGAAAATGAGGGAACAAAACCATGAAACAACTGATGTTAGGAAACGCCGCCGCAGCGCGCGGACTGTATGAGGCGGGCTGTGCTGTGGTTTCCAGCTATCCCGGCACCCCCAGCACCGAGATCACAGAGGAGGCCGCCAAATACGATGAGATCTACTGCGAATGGGCGCCCAACGAGAAGGTCGCGCTGGAGGTGGCGTTCGGCGCCAGCCTGGCCGGGCAGCGCGCCTTCTGTGGCATGAAGCATGTGGGCCTCAATGTGGCGGCAGATCCGCTGTTTACCGTCTCCTATACCGGCGTCAATGCAGGTCTTGTCATCGGCGTGGCAGACGATCCGGGCATGCACTCGTCCCAGAACGAGCAGGACTCCCGGCACCACGCCATTGCCTCTAAAATTCCCATGCTCGAGCCGTCCGACTCCGACGAGGCCCGCCGGTTTATGAAGCTGGCCTTTGCTCTTTCAGAGGAGTATGACACGCCGTTTCTGCTCAAGCTCTGCACCCGCATCTCCCACCCCCAGTCGGTGGTCACGCCGGAGGAGCGCCAGGCGGTTCCCCCCAGGGCCTACCGGAAGGACATCGAAAAAAATGTCATGATGCCCGGCATGGCCCGCAAGCGTCATCCCTTTGTGGAGGACCGGATGCGCCGGCTGGCCCAGTGGGCGGAGACAGCTCCCATCAACCGCGTGGAGATGGGCGGCACAGCGCTCGGCATCATCACCTCCTCCACCTGCTATCAGTATGTCAAAGAGGTATTTGGCGACCAGGTCAGCATTTTGAAGCTGGGCATGGTCAATCCGCTGCCGGAGCAGCTGATCCGCAATTTTGCCGCCAAGGTGGACCGCCTGGTTGTGGTGGAGGAGCTGGACCCCATTTTGGAGAACCACTGCAAAGCGCTGGGCCTGAGGGTGGAGGGAAAGAGCCTGTTCCCCATAGAGGGCGAGTTCTCGCAGAATCTGATTGCGGAAAAGCTGGGCGCTGTGCGCCCGCAGGCCCCCCAGCTGGAGGAGGCCCTGCCGCCCCGGCCGCCCGTCATGTGCGCCGGCTGTCCGCACCGCGGCTTGTTCTACGCGCTGGTCAAAAACAAATGCACCGTGCTGGGCGATATCGGCTGCTATACGCTGGCCGCCGCCGCCCCGCTCAACGCCATTGAGATGACGCTCTGCATGGGCGCCTCTGTCTCCTCCATCCACGGCTTTAACAAGGCGCTGGGCGCGGAGGGGGAAAAGAGGACCGTGGCCGTCCTCGGCGACTCCACCTTTATGCACTCCGGCATGACCGGCCTTGCCAACATCGCCTATAACCAGTCCAACTCCACCGTCATCATCCTGGACA
>JAHZEE010000104.1:0-4974 GCA_019421975.1 Clostridiales bacterium
GCGTTGTTGTGCTCGGCGCCTTTGTAGAGCTTCAGACGCTTCAGGCTGTTGCGGCCGATGGAGTTCTTCGGCAGCATGCCCTTGACGGCCAGCTCCATGGCGAACTCCGGCTTCTGCTCCATCAGGAGACGATACTTGACCTCTTTCAGATTGCCGATCCAGCCGGTGTGGTGGCGGTAGTACTTGTCCTCCGCCTTGTTGCCGGTCAGAACGGCCTTGTCGGTGTTGACGATGATGACAAAATCACCGCAGTCGACATTCGGGGTGTAATCAACCTTGTGCTTGCCGCGCAGCAGCTTGGCGGCGACGACGGCAGTGCGGCCCAGGGGCTTGCCTGCAGCATCGAGAATGTACCACTTGCGCTGTACAGTCTCGGGCTTTGCCAGAGTAGTGGACATGATAGTTCCTCCATTTATTTGAATTCATTTTTGACAAATGTTCAGGCAGCGCTTACAATGTCTAAAAGCGTGCTTTACATTTATACCACAGGCAAAATGGAGTGTCAATATCAAAATCCAGATATTTTGATTTAGCATCGAGAGAACTCTCGAATGCTCTTAAATTCGCTCGATATCTCTTGAATACTCAGGAGGCAAAAATGAAATATTCCGGCAGGAGGGAACGGTTTTGCAGAAACTGATGGGGCTGATGCGCCGCTGTATTGAGGATTACCACATGATTGAAGAGGGCGACCGGATCGGCGTCGGCGTCTCGGGCGGCAAGGACTCGCTGAGCCTGCTGCAGCTGCTGAGCGCAATCCGGGCATACTATCCCAGGCGCTTTACCCTGGAGGCGTTTACGGTCAACCTGGGCCTGCCGGGGATGGACTACGGGCCGGTGGCCGCGTTCTGCCGGTCGCTGCAGATTCCGTACACGGAGCTCCAGACGGAGATCGGGCCGATCATCTTTGAGCACCGAAAGGAAAAAAATCCCTGCTCCATGTGCGCCAAGATGCGCCGGGGCGCACTGCATGCGGCGCTTTTGGAACGGGATATCCACAAGGTGGCGCTGGGCCACCACTTTGACGACGCGGTGGAGACCTTTTTGATGTCGCTGCTCTTTGAGGGGCGCATCAGCTGCTTTCAGCCCGTGACCTATCTGGACCGCACGCAGATGGTGCAGATCCGGCCCATGCTGTATCTGTCGGAAAAGACCGTGGCGCATTTTGCCGAAAAGATGCAGCTGCCGGTGGTGCACAACACCTGCCCGGCGGACAAGCACACCAAGCGCCAGGAGATCAAGGAGCTGGTCTACAGCCTGTCGGCCGCCTATCCGGATCTGCGCACGCGGGTCTTTGGCGCCATGCAGCGGCTTCCGCTGCCCGCGTGGGAGCCGGACGGCGCGCCGTTCCGCCCGGAGCTTCGTTAAAGGAGCAGAATCAGGCGGAGGGCGAGCAGCAGCGCCAGGCCCGGCAGGCCGAACAGGCCGACGACAGCCGCGGTGACCAGGTTGAGATCCAGCACAAAGCCGGTCAGGCTGGAGAGCAGATTGAATAAAAACAAGAGCGCATAGCCGCAGGCCAGATTGATCAGAAGCTTATAGCCCAGGCGAATGGGGGCTGCAATGATTTTCAGCAAGAGCACGATGGCAAAGACGGCGGCGATCGCCAGGGCGATTTGTTGAGACATGTCCATCCCTCCTTGTCCATTTATAAGCGAAAGACTGGGCAATGATTCCAGGACTATTGGGGCAGAAGCGGCATATACTAGCTCTGGACATCTCAGGTCGAAAAAACAAAGCTGCCATGATCCGACAGGCCTGAGACGCGCAATCAGGGATGAGATTTTGAAACTCACACAAACTATGAGGCCTCATAGAAGAGAGACAAAAACTCAGATGCGTTTGGTTCGAGTTGAGATGTCAAGGGTGTCGAGCAGTCATGAATGCGGTACGATGCGAAAAGTCCATTGACTTATGACGATGAGTTCAATTGACAAAGGGGTGGGCAACGGTCTACCCCTACATATGGGGACTGGGGCGGCGATTGCCGCCCTTTTTCTTGACTTTGGACCGCAGGAATTCTATACTAAGAATTGTAAATTATGTTGGGTGTCTGCACCCAATGCCGATCACAGTGAGGATGTAAATGGAAAAGAAGACATATGGAAACGACAGTATTTCCGCCCTGAAGGGCGCGGACCGGGTGCGCAAACGGCCGGCTGTCATCTTTGGGTCCGACGGCTTGGAGGGCTGCGAGCACGCCGTCTTTGAGATTCTCTCCAACGCAATCGACGAGGCGCGGGAGGGTCACGGCAGCCGGATCCTGGTGACGCGGTATCTGGACCGGTCGATTGCGGTGGAGGACTTCGGCCGCGGCTGCCCGGTGGACTGGAACGAGAAGGAGAACCGGTACAACTGGGAGCTGGTGTTCTGTGAGCTCTATGCCGGCGGAAAATACGCCAACGACGCCGGCGGCGACTACGAGTTCTCCCTGGGCCTCAACGGCCTGGGCGCCTGCGCCACCCAGTATTCCTCGGAGTACTTTGACGCCGTCATCCGGCGCGACGGGAAGAAATACTCGCTCCACTTTGAAAAGGGCGAGATGGTGGGCCAGCTCAAAAGCGAGCCGGCGGACCGCCGGCAGACCGGCTCTTTGTTCCACTGGAAGCCGGATCTGGAGGTCTTTACCGACATTGAGATCCCCCTGGAGTGGTATGAGCAGACGCTCAAGCGGCAGGCGGTGGTCAACGCGGGCGTCCGCTTTGTGCTCCGCAATGAGACGGCCCAGGGCTTCGAGGAGACGGAGGACTGCTACGACAACGGCATTTTGGACTATGTGAGCGAGCTGACCGAGGGGGCCGCCATGACCATGCCCCAGTTCTGGCAGACGGAGCGGCGGGGGCGCGACCGGGCGGACAAGCCGGAGTACAAGGTGAAGATCTCCGCGGCGCTGTGCTTCTCGGCCACGGTCAACCGGATTGAGTACTACCACAACTCCTCGTTCCTGGAGTACGGCGGCGCGCCGGAGAAGGCCACGAAAAACGCCTTTGTCTACGCCATCGACGCCTATCTCAAGCAGAACAACAAATACACCAAAAATGAGAGCAAGATCGCCTTTCAGGATGTGCAGGACTGCCTGGTGCTGGTGACCAACTGCTTTTCCACCCGCACCTCCTATGAGAACCAGACGAAAAAGGCGATCACCAACAAATTTGTGCAGGACGCCATGACGGAGTTTTTCCGGGAGAAGCTGCAGATCTACTTCATTGAGAACAAGCAGGAGGCGGACCGGATTGCAGACCAGGTGCTGGTCAACAAGCGCTCGCGGGAGACGGCGGAGCGGGCCAGGGTCAACATCAAAAAGAAGCTCTCCGGCAGCCTGGATATCTCCAACCGCGTGCAGAAATTTGTCGACTGCCGCAGCAAGGACGCCTCGAGGCGGGAGCTCTACATCGTGGAGGGCGACTCGGCCCTCGGCTCGGTCAAGCAGAGCCGGGACGCGGAGTTCCAGGGGATCATGCCCGTGCGGGGCAAGATCCTCAACTGCCTGAAGGCGGACTACGACAAGATTTTCAAAAGCGAGATCATCACCGACCTCATGAAGGTGCTGGGCTGCGGCGTGGAGGTGAACAGCAAGAAAAACAAGGACCTGTCCACCTTTTCCCTGGAGGCGCTGCGGTGGAGCAAGGTGGTCATCTGTACCGATGCCGATGTCGACGGCTACCAGATCCGCACGCTGATTCTCACCATGCTCTACCGTCTGGTGCCCACGCTCATCGAGCGGGGCTATGTCTATATTGCAGAGTCCCCGCTCTATGAGATCAACTGCAGGGAGAAGACCTGGTTTGCCTATACAGAGCCGGAAAAGACGGAGATTCTGCGGAAGCTGGAGGGCAAGAAGTACACCATTGCGCGCTCCAAGGGCCTGGGCGAAAATGAGCCGGAGATGATGTGGATGACCACCATGAATCCCCAGACGCGGCGGCTCATCAAGGTGATGCCGGAGCAGGCGGAGCGCACCGCCCAGTACTTTGACCTGCTGCTGGGCGACAATCTGGCGGGAAGAAAGAATCACATCGCGGAAAATGGATATAAGTATCTGGAGATGGTGGATCTCTCCTGAGACGGGAGTTCCAAATAACACATGAACAAGGAAAGAGGGTCATTACATGAAACTGGCACGAAAACTGCTGGGCGCCGCGCTGGCGCTGGCAATGCTGGCGAGTCTGTGCGTCCCGGCCATGGCCGCCACGGAGGAGGACTACTGGAACGCCTACAATGAGCGCTGGAACCAGGGCTATGAGGCAGGCTATGCGGCCTACGGCGGGGCGGGGCTTGACGCGCTGGAGCTGGACCTTGAGGCGGCCGCCGCGGCCGGCTACACAGAGGGCTTTTTGAGCGGCTATGACAGCGCCGAATGGGACGCCGCCTATCTGCAGTACGCCTATGCGGATGTCAATGCGGCGATCACGCAGGCGGGCGGCGTTCCGGGCGCCACCAATGTCATGATGAACGGCGCCTGCCTGGCGTTTGACGGCGTCCGGCCGGAGAACCGGAACGGCCGGGTGATGATTCCCATGCGCGCCATCTGCGAGGCGCTGGGCGCCGAGGTGGCCTACGACCAGGCCGCCAGGACCGCGACCATCACCAAGGACGGAAAAACGGTCACCCATGTGATTGGCACAGACACGATGACCATTCAGAAAGACGGCGCGGACAGCACAGTCACCATGGACTGCGCCTCCTACCTCAAAGACGGCACGACGATGGTGCCGGTCCGCTTTATGGCCGAGGCAATAGAGTGAGATGTGAGCTGGGACGGTACATACAAGACGGTCGTCCTGATGGATCTCAACGCCCTGAAGCAGACCTATGACGCCAAGCTGACGGTGTTCAACCGGATTTTGAAGGACAGCTCCGCCCTCATGGAGGAGGGGAAGAACTACAGCACGGACGAGCGCTTGGATGTCAAGGTCACGATGTTCGACACCCTCAACGGCGACAAGCAGTACGGCGGCTCCCTGGAGCTGAACG
>JAHZEE010000104.1:5057-6278 GCA_019421975.1 Clostridiales bacterium
CAAACTACGATGTCAAGCGCGACCTGTCCGATCTGATGGAGGCGCTGCAGGAGCGCACAGAGCCGTCTGCAGAGGAGCTGAAGATGCTGCAGCTGCTGAAGGTGATGGAGTTTGAGCTGATCTACGACCAGGAAAATCAGATCCTCTACGCCTCCAGCCCGCTGCTGAAGGAGGTCTTCTCCTACAGCGGCTGGGTGAAGATGAGCCTGGGGGACCTGCTGGGGGTGGACATGGGCCTGCTGAGCGCGCAGCTGCAGGATCTGACGATGTTTGACTTTATGACCCTGTACTCCGGCTTCGACGGCTTCTACGCCTATGAGAATCTGACGCAGATGATGGACGCTGTCGCGGCGGTCTTCGGCGACCAGAACTTCACCAAGTCCGGCAGCACCTACACCATGGACATGGATCTGGAGGATCTGATGCGCGCCGTCGGCCTGTCGGACGAGGAGATCCAGCAGGAGCTGGCCTACGGCGGGATCGACGCGTTCCGTCTGCAGCTGCAGGTGAAGATGACCGGCGAGGACCAGTGCGACTACAGCCTGAACCTGCAGATGCAGGACAGCGATCTGGAGCTGAGTGCGGCGTGCAATAAGACCGGTATGAACACGGATATGAACCTGACGCTGCACATGAAGAATGTATTTGAGATGACCATGGATCTGAAGGCCGACACCAAGCAGACCAGCCAGAGCGTGGCGAGCGCGCCGCCGGCGGGCGAGGTGGTGCTGGACCTGGACGAGATGGGGACGGATTACCCGCAGAAGGTTCTGCTCTGATCCCCTGAATACAATGGACGCGGGCCCCGGCAAATGGAGTTTGCCGGGGCCTGTCAAGAGGAAGGATACTTATGGCAAGGAAGAAAACGACAGAATCCTCGGAATCAAGAAGGCCGAACCCCAATGTGGAGGGGCTTCACGCCCAGGTGCTGGAGCAGCCGATCTGCGACACCCTGGAGATCAACTATATGCCCTACGCCATGTCGGTGATCGTCTCCCGCGCCATTCCGGAGATCGACGGCTTTAAGCCGTCCCACCGCAAGCTGCTCTACACCATGTATAAAATGGGACTTTTGACAGGTGGACGCACCAAATCGGCCAACATCGTGGGGCAGACCATGCGGCTCGATCCCCACGGCGACGCGACCATCTACGAGACCATGGTGCGCCTGGCCCGTGGAAACGAGGCGCTGGGGCACCCCGCGGTGGACGCCAAGGGAAA
>JAHZEE010000105.1 GCA_019421975.1 Clostridiales bacterium
GCCCGAAGCAAGCTGAAAAAAATCGAAGCTCACCGGCTGACCTTCGATTTTTTACTTCTGTTCACAGTTTCTTCATAGAACTCTGCTAAAATAGCAACACTTTAGTCCGGTTTCTAACAACCGATTCCCTTTTCCACGCCAGGAGGAACCCCCTATGAAAAAACGTTTCGCGGCCCTGTGCCTAACCTGCTCTGCCCTGCTGTCCCTGTCCGCACCCGCCGCGGCGGTGCGGGCACCCAACGACAGCGGACAGCCCCAGTCCTCCACGGGCAACACCTCGGTTACCATTCCCTCGGACGGTACCCTCTCCTTCGACCAGATCGGCCCCCGGGTAAAGGCCAACAACCTGACCTTGAAGGCGGCGCAGGAGAGCCTGAAATCCGCCGAGGCCATGGACTGGGATGAGGCCATCGACGAGATGGAGGATGCCATTGATGCCATGGAGCTGCAGATCTCTATGCTTGTGAGCAGCGGGGCCGGGCAGTTGGCAGAGGCAGAGCAAAAAATTACAGAGGCCATTAGCGCAATTAATCAAGCCTCTGGCATAATTGAAGATGCCAAAGGTTTTGTCAACAATATCGTCCTCGCCGGTTCTTTAACCTCCCTTGGTCAATATAGTCAAATCCAAGCAGAAAGCCTGAAAGCCTCCCTGGAATCCATGGAAGACCAGTTAGACGATCTGCAGGACCAGAAGGAGGACTACCAAAAAACCTTGGAGGACACCGCCCGCCAAATCGACTATGCCGCCGCCCAGACCATTGCCGGGGCGGAGTCCCTCTATCTGACCATCCTCTCCACCCAGCTTCAGCTGGAGGCCCTGCAGGAGACCATGGAGAGCACCCAGCGTTCCCTGCGGGAAGTGGAGCTGCGCTATGAATTGGGACAGGTCTCCCAGCTGACCCTGCTCCAGGCCCAAAGCGGCTATGACAGTCTGAAGGCCTCCATGGACAGTCTGGAGAACACCATCTCCACCCTGTACAGTTCCCTCCAGTCCCTGATGGGAGATGTCCCCACAGGCCGCCTGACCCTTACCAGCACCCCCTACGTCACCCAGGGACAACTGGCCGCCATCTCCTATACCTCCGACCTGGAAAAGGCCAAGGAGAACAGCTACACCCTCTATGCCTCTGCCCGGTCTGTGGAGGACGCCAAGCAGGCCATGGACGATGCCCGGCGGGAGGAGGGAAAGAACAGCTACCAGTACAAGATGGCGGAGTATACCTATCAGTCCACCCTCTATCAAAACGACGCCACCATCGCGGAGTTTGAACTCTCCTTCCAATCCCTCTACAAGGCCCTCGCCCCCGCCCAAGCCGCGCTGTCGGCCAAGGAGAGTGCCCTGGCCTATGAGGAACAGGTCTACGCCGTGGCAGAGCGAAAGCACGAGCTGGGCAACCTCTCGGACAACGCCCTTCTGGACGCTAAGAACACGCTGAACACCGCCAAGCGGGATGTCACTGCGGCAGAGATGGAGCTGTACACCGCCTATCACAGCTACGAACAGGCCGTAAAACAAGGGCTGGTCAGCAGCGCCGGATAAGTCCATCCCCTGCGGGGAACCATTTCAGGTTCCCCGCAGTTTTTGTCTCTTGCCCCCTATCCAAACGCCCATCTCCTGTTTCTTATGTCCGATTAAGAAATCGTTTACAAAACCGTCACGGAATTCATAATTTAGCCATATCATTCCAATATTTTGGTCACAATTCTCCTGTACTATATCACCTGTAAGCAGCAGAGATCAAAAACTTCTGACTTTACTTACACACTCTCTGTTCTCTCTCTTTTCTCTCTTTTTAAAAAAGAACCGGCAGCGATATGGGAAATCGCTGCCGGTTCTTTTTGGGCGCATCTTTGCCGGTTCTGGCAATGATCTACAAAGATGCTTGCCTGGTTTTATCTCTCTCAGGCAATTCTCCGGTCTCAATGAAAATTTTGAAAACGGCAGCTTTCTCGAGGGCTTTATCACCTTGACCCCTGCAGCTGGAGGCGGCGCTGTACTTTCCGTACCCTACATGGGCTTTTACGGCGACTGGACAAGCGCGCCCATCGTCGACCAGGGATTCTACTGGGATGACCTGAACGGCGGCGAGAACTGGGCGCAGGCGTATACCAATACAGCCGGCCTCAACTCGCTTGAAAACACAATCAGCTTTTATCTCGGCGACAACCCCTATCACGATGGTGTCACCTATCTGGACGAGCGCAACGCCATTTCTCCCAACGGCGACGACTATTCCGACGCGCTGAGCTTTGTCTATACCGGCCTGCTGCGCAATGCCCGCACACTCACATACGAGATCAAGGACGCGCAGACAGATGAGGTCTACTATGAAAAGACGGTGGAATACGAGATCAAATCCGTCTATAACACCTCATATTACCGTATCACGCCGAGCGGCGTCTCGGACTACAGCGCGATCGACCCCTGGTACGGCACGACCCAGTCCGGCGCTAAGCTTGCAAACGGCACAAAGGCCATTGTGACGGTCACCGCTGAACTGGACTACGACAAGCACGCATCAAACAACAAGGACGACTCCTGGAGTTTCCCCATCACCATAGATACGCAGGAGCCGGAGGCGACCAATATCACGGTCCGCGAGGAAAATGGGAAGTATTATGTCGATGTGACGCTCAGCGACGACCAGTTCGTTGCAAATGTCGCCTTTGCAAACGCAGGCGAGACGAAGCAGCTTGCGAGCTTCCCCGTGGCGGAGACCACGGCCGGCGCCGAGACGCAGGCATCCTATGATGTGACGGGTTTTGGCGAGAACCTGACGCTGATCGTCAATGACTACGCCTGCAACCGCAAGACCTATTCTGTGAAGGTCGAGGGTAACCCGGATGACTCCGAGGTGATCGTTCCCACAAAGACGGTCTTGGAGGAGGACTTCGAGGATGCCGCCTTCCCGCCCGATGGATGGACGCTGAAGTCGACTGCCGCCAAGACCTGGTATCAGGGCACGGAGTTCGGCTCCAAAATGGCGATCTGCGACTATTCCAGCACCGAGCAGCAGAGCGAATGGCTCATCAGCCCCGCCGTCGACCTGAGTGCGGAGCCGACGGAGGCCGGCATCGTCTTTGACTTTTACGCAAACTACTACTGGAGCGTCCAGAGCCACGCCTACAATCTGAAGGTCAAGGCATCGACAGACGGGCAGAGCTGGGAGGACATCTGGCAGCTCTGGGACTGGAACGCGAAGAACGAATTTGGCCCCTGGGAGAAGACCCAGGCCAAAGTGACAATCCCGGAACAGTATCAGAACGCGCAGAGCGTGCAGTTCGCCTTTGTCTATGAGGGCACGGATGGGACCGAGCTCTGGCTGGACAACATTCAGGTCTATGTGGACGATCCGGATCAGATCCACACGATCACCGCCACGGCGGGCGAGGGCGGCAGCATCGACCCCTCCGGCGCCGTGAGCATCAACAACGGAAAGAGCCGCACCTTTACGGTCGCGGCGGATGAGGGCTACGATATCTCCGATGTCAAGGTCGACGGGGTGTCTGTGGGCGCGAAGACAAGCTATACCTGCACAAATGTGACGGAGAATCACACCATTGCGGCGGAGTTTGCCGCACGCGGTGAAACCGACCTGCTGATCGACGAGGACTTTGACGAGTGCACCCAGAACGGCAGTCTGCCGGAGGGGTGGAGAAGCACGGGTTCTACCGGCAGCGTAAAGCAGTGGGTGCCCTATAAATATCCCTGGAACCCCACCGCCTACGAGGCCACTGTGGCGGCCTACCGTACCGATGACTACACCTACAGCGGCGCGGAAGATGACCGCCTGATCACGCCGGCCGTGGATATGAGCGAGCGCACAGGGACCCTGAGCTTCCGGGTCTGCCTTGCGAAAGGCTATCACAGCGACGGTGATTTCTACTGTGCGGTGGAGGGAACCACGGACGGGACCAACTGGACCCAGCTGTGGATCTCCAACGACGGCAACACAGCCTACACCGCTGCCGCAGGCGCGCAAATCTACGCCGATGTGGTGCTGGAGATCCCCGCCGCGCTGCAAAAGGAAAACGCCCAGTTCGCGTTCCGCTATGTAAAAAAGGCGGACTCGGATGGAGGCGTCTGCTCCATCGACAATGTACAGCTTCGCGCGGCAAAGCCGGCCTCCGGCGGCGACGCCCTGCTGGACGAGGACTTCAACGCCTCGGAGGGCAGCCTGCCCGATGGCTGGACGCAGCAGAAGAAGAGCTCTGCCTCTGATTACACCTGGCAAATCAAGAAGTGGAACAGTCAGGTCGGCGCCTACTGCTCGCCGGATACGGACTCCTACAGTGATTCGTGGGGCGACACCGAATACGGCATGGGACAGGACGAGTACCTGATCTCGCCCGCCCTAGATCTTTCCGGCAGGACAGGCACGCTGACCTTCCAGTTCAGCGGCAATAAAAACAGCCTGAGCAGGACTCTGATGCTGGGCAAAACAACCGTCACGCTGGAGGCCTCGGCGGACGGCGGCACGACTTGGACCGAGCTGTGGAACGCGGCGGACGGCAGTGATCAGCTGCAATCCGGCGTGATCGCGGGCAACACGCAGACAGCGGAGTTTTCCGTGGAGATCCCAGAGGCGTTTCAGAAGGACGGCGTGAAGTTCGCCTTCCGCTACCAGACCAAGGCCGGGAACACCGGCGGCTGCATTGTCTTTGTCGACAACATTAAGCTCACCGCCTCCGGCGGTGAGACGCCCGTCGCGCCGGTGACCTTTACGATTACCGCCTCGGCCGGGCAGGGCGGCAGCATCACCCCCTCCGGCGCGGTCAATGTGAAGAAGGGCACAGGCCAGAGCTTCGCCATCGCCCCCTCCGAGGGCTATGAGATTGCGGAAGTGCTGGTGGACGGCGTGTCCGTGGGCCAGGTATCGGCCTACACCTTTGAAAATGTGACGGAAGCGCACACGATTGCGGCGGCCTTCACGCAAAAGACAATTCCCCTGCCCGACAGCATCAACGAGGACTTCAACAGCGGCGAGGGTCTCCCGGTGGGATGGACGGTGGAAGGCCCCAGCGCGAGCTATAACTACGAAACTTGGAAAGTCGCGCGCTATGAGCCATTCAACTATAACAACGCCGCTGTGTGTGCGCAGAACATCATGTTTGCGCAGGAGCAGAATGAGAAACTCATCCTGCCGCAGATCAACATGAAAAATGACATGCAGCTGAGCTTTGATTTTGGTGCTTCCTACGCGGAGCTGTCCAGCGGTTCGCTGAAGCTCACGGTGAAGGCGACCCTGGACAAGGGCAATACCTGGACCGAGCTGTGGAACGCTAAAGATCACATGGATGAGGTCGTCGAGGGGAGCGAGCCGGAGGATATCACCGGCAAGGGGACGCTCACGATTCCGAGCAGCTACTGCACGGCGGAGGCGCGCTTTGCCTTTGTGTTCGAGTCCTCCGACCGGCGCAACGGCAGCGCTGCCGTGGACAATGTTGTTTTGGCTGCGGGCGGTTCCGGCGCGGAGGTGCTGTACGGCATCACCGTCGCCTCCATGGAGCACGGCACGGTGACGGCTGACAGACAGACCGCCGCCGCAGGGACGGTCGTCCATCTCACGGTGACGCCGGATGCGGGCTACCGGCTCAAGGCGGGCTCTCTCATGGCCGGCGACATCTCCGTTGCGGGGACGAGCTTTACGATGCCCGCCAAGGCGGTCACCGTCACCGCGCTCTTTGAGGAGGAGCCGGGCCAGGCAGAGGGCCAGTACAGGGACGGCGTCTATTCCGGCGAGGCCCAGGGCAGAAACGGCACAGTCAAGGTCGAGGTCACCATTGAGAACGGCAGGATCGCCAAGGTCGATGTGATCGAGCAGGCCGAGACGCAGAGTTACTGGGAAAAGGCCCTGGCAGTCATTCAAAAGCTGCTTGGTCTTGGCGACAGCAATTCCATCGACGCGGTGGACGGCGTCACCTCTGCCACGATCAGCAGCGAGGCCATACTGAATGCCGTAAAGGATGCTCTGAAGGACGCGGCGCTGGAGGACTCCGGAATCTTTGACTCTGGAAGCGGCACGGAGGCGCGACCCTATATCATTGCAACCATCCAGCAGCTTCAGGATTTTGCGGCCGCGGTCAACGGCGGCGAAAGTTACGCAGGCGCATTTGTCGCGCTGGGCGCAAACCTCGACCTCTCGGAGGTCGCCTGGACGCCA
>JAHZEE010000106.1:0-4881 GCA_019421975.1 Clostridiales bacterium
GAGGTACCAACTCCCCATAGCTGCCGTGTTGTTCTTGTTTCTCCCTAAAACAACTTGATAGCTTTTTGTAAGGCACCTGATTCCAGGTGCCTTTTTAACTCTCTTGAGTTATTTCAACTCAAATGGGGTAAGAAATCAAGAACAATTTGGGTATCCTCATGTATATTGAGGTGAATCCTATGAATATTGGTCAAGCTGTAAAAGAGCGAATTTTGGAGTTGTGCCGGGAACAGAGCATTTCTGTCAATAAACTTTGCACTATGAGCGGAGTAACACAGTCTACCGTCAACAATATTATCAATAATCGAAATAACAGTACAACCATTTCAACGATTAAAAAGCTATGTGATGGACTGAATATTACGGTTGAGGAATTCTTCTCTTCAGAGATATTCCGTAATCTGGATCAGGAGATTCAATAGAGGACTGCTTCGCACCTCTCAGTCCGCTTCGCGGCCAGCTCCCCTCAAGGGGAGCCTTTTTTATTGGGCGCTGTGCAGGCCCCAAAGCCTCCCCTGGAGGGGAGGTGCCGCCGCAGGCGGCGGAGAGGTGACCTGCCGCAGCAATTGACGCAGTTTTCTTGTAGAATCATTGCCTTTTTCCCACTCATGCAGTATAATAAGAGCAAAATTTGCAAAACTGCATCGAAAGGATGTCGCAATCAATGAAATTAGGAATTGTCGGGCTCCCCAATGTGGGCAAGAGCACGCTGTTCAACGCCATTACAAATGCCGGCGCAGAGGCCGCCAACTACCCATTTTGTACCATCGACCCCAATGTGGGAACTGTGGCCGTGCCGGATGAGCGCCTGCATTGGTTATCAGAGGTCCACCAGCCCAAGAAGGTCACTCCCGCGGTGATTGAGTTTGTCGACATCGCCGGACTGGTAAAGGGCGCCTCGAAGGGCGAGGGCCTTGGCAACAAGTTTCTCAGCAATATCCGCTCCACCGACGCCATTGTCCATGTGGTGCGCTGCTTTGATGACAGCAACATCACCCATGTGGAGGGCTCCACAGACCCGCTGCGGGACATCGAAATCATCAATCTGGAGCTCATCATGGCGGATATCGAAATGTGCGAGCGCCGGCTCGACAAGGCGCAGAAGGGCGCCAAGGGCGGCGACAAGCGCTTCGGACATGAGATCGAGCTGATGGAGGCCCTGTTGGAGCATTTAAACGCCGGCAAGCTGGCCCGCACCTTTGACTGCGATGACGACGACATGGCCCTGATCGCAGAGTCCGATCTTTTGACGCTCAAAAAGACCATCTATGCCGCAAACCTGGGGGAAGACGAGGTCAGCAGCTACGATCAGAGCCCCCATTACCAGGCGGTGGCCGGGCTGGCCGCCACCGAGGGCAGCCAGGTTCTTCCCATCTGCGCCAAGCTGGAGGCCGATATTGCAGAACTGGATGATCCGGAGGAAAAGGCAATGTTCCTCGAGGAGCTTGGGATTGCCGAGTCCGGTCTGGACCGGCTGATCAAGTGCTCCTACACGCTGCTGGGTCTGATCTCCTTCCTGACAGCCGGCTCGGATGAATGCCGTGCCTGGACGATCCGTCAGGGCACCAAGGCCCCCCAGGCCGCCGGCAAGATCCACACGGACTTTGAACGCGGTTTTATCCGGGCCGAGGTCATCGCCTTTGAGGATATGAAGGCGTGCGGCACCATGGCCGCAGCCCGCGCCAAGGGCCTGATCCGCTCTGAGGGCAAGGACTATGTGATGCGTGACGGCGACATCGTGAACTTCCTGTTCAATGTCTGAGTTTTCCTTTCAGCGGTGTGCAGCAGGTTTGCCGCACACCGCTTTTACATCTGGAGGTGTCAAAGATGAAATTAACCGAGCTTTTTTCCCAGAGGCGGCCCACCCTCTCCTTTGAGGTGTTCCCTCCAAAAACAACCACTTCCTTCGAAAATGTCCGCCGGGCCACAGAGGCGATTGCAGCGCTGCATCCGGACTTTATGAGCGTCACCTACGGCCACGGCAGCGCGGGCTTTGCCCTTCCCATTGCCGAGAATGTGCAGCGCAGCCAGGGCGTGACCGCGCTGGCGCATCTGACCTGTGTGGGCAGTACCCAGGCGCAGCTTGACCAGCAGCTGGAGGCGCTGCAGCAGGCGGGGATCGAAAATATACTGGCCCTGCGCGGCGATATTCCGGCCGACGCAGCGTCCACCGACACCTGGCAGTTCCGCCATGCCAGCGATCTGATCCGCTATCTCAAGTCCCGTGGGGACTTCTGTGTCGGCGCCGCCTGCTACCCCGAGGGGCATCCGGAATCGGCCACACAAAAGGAGGATATTGCCGCGCTGCGCCAGAAGGCTGAGGCGGGCTGCGACTTTATGACCACCCAGATGTTTTTTGACAACAACATCTTATATAATTTCCTCTATAAAATCCGCGAGGCGGGCATCGAGACACCCATTGTGGCAGGCATCATGCCCGTCACCAACGGCCGACAGTCTCTCCGGGTCTGCCAGCTCTCCGGCACCATGCTGCCGCCCCGGTTCCGGCAGATCGTCGACCGCTTCGCAGACAAGCCCGCCGCCATGAAGCAGGCCGGGATCGCCTATGCCACCGAGCAGATCATCGATCTGCTGGCAAACGGCGTCAACTATATCCATGTCTACTCCATGAATCATCCTGAGGTTGCCCAGCAGATCCAGGCAAATCTGTCCGAGGTGCTTCAGGCATGAGTGCCGCCGTCATCACCACCGCGCAGGCGCCCTGCGCGCCGGTACCGGTGGATCAGGTGCTGCGCTATCTGGGCTGCCGCCCCGCAAACGCGCCTGCCGAAGTGCAGGCGCTGGCCGTCCGTGCCGCCGCGGCAGTCCAGCGCGCCGCAGTCTGCCGCGCCTGCTGGTGCCGCCTGCCGGTCACAATTTCAGACCCGGCGCTTATCTGGCTGGGCCCGCTTCGGGTTTCCAGCCGGAGCCTGGCGCGAAACCTTTCCGGCTGTCAGGAGGCGTTTTTATTTGGCGCCACCATTGGTGCCGGGCCGGAGCGACTGATTCTGGCGGGCCGGCGTCTCTCAGCCGCCGACGCGCTGGCCGCTGACGCCGCAGGCAGCGCCGCAGTGGAGCAGTGGTGCGACGAGATCAACGCCCGGTTGGAGACGCTGGCCGCGCAGGAGGGCCGCTATCTGCGGCCGCGCTACTCCGCCGGCTACGGCGATTTTTCCATTGATGCCCAGCCGGAGCTGGCCCAGCTTCTGGACACGCCGCGCAAAATCGGCGTCACAGTCACCGGCACCAAAATGCTGCTTCCCTCCAAATCTGTCACCGCCGTGGTGGGAATCAGCCCCACTCCCACAAATTGCCGTGCGTCCGGATGTCTGGACTGCCAGCAGGTGGATTGCCCCTATCGGGTCTAAAGGAGGAACGCCTATGAACTGGAAGGATCTGCTGCGGCAGGGCCTCATCTATCTGGACGGCGGCACAGGCACCATGCTGCAGTCCATGGGCCTGGCGCCAGGCGAGCTGCCGGAGCTCTGGAACCTCAATCATCCGGACCGCATTCTGGCGCTGCACCGCGCCTATCTGCAGGCGGGCTGCCACATCATCAGCACCAACACCTTTGGCGCCAACCGCCTGAAGTTCGGGGCGCAGCTTCCCGCGCTCATCACCGCCGCCGTCCGTCTGGCAAAGCAGGCGGTCTGCGAGTGTCAGACGGGCGCGCCGCGACTGGTTGCGCTGGACCTGGGGCCGCTGGGGCAGATGCTCAAGCCCCTGGGCCTAATGGACTTCGAGGACGCAGTCAGTTGTTTTGCCGAGGCCGTCGAGCTCGGCGCGGCCGCCGGCGCAGATCTCATTCTCATCGAGACAATGAACGACGCCTATGAGACAAAGGCCGCCGTTCTGGCCGCCAAGGAGCACAGCAGCCTACCGGTTTTTGTCACCAATGTCTACGACAGTCAGGGCAAGCTCATGACCGGCGCGGATCCCCAGGCCATGATCGCCATGCTGGAGGGCCTGCGGGTGGATGCGCTCGGCATGAACTGCTCCCTTGGGCCAAAGCAGATGCTGGAGCTGCTGCCGCAGTTCCAGGCGTATGCCTCGGTTCCGGTCATTGTCACCCCCAATGCGGGCCTGCCGCGTCTGGAGAACGGCGTCACCGTCTTTGATGTGGGGCCGGAGGAGTTTGCCGAGACCGCCGTAGAGCTGGTGCGGGGCGGCGCACAGCTGCTGGGCGGCTGCTGCGGCACCACGCCGGAGTACATGGCCAAGGTGATCGCCGCCACATCGCAGATGCAGCCGCAGCCCGTCACCGCCAAGCCCCACACCCTCGTCAGCTCCTACACGCACGCCGTCTCCTTCGGCGCTGTGCCGCGCCTGATCGGCGAGCGCATCAACCCCACAGGCAAGAAGGCGTTTCAGCAGGCGCTGCGCAGCCACGACATGGAGTATCTTCTGAAGGAGGGAATCTCTCAGGCAGACCTGGGGGTGGATCTGCTCGATGTCAATGTCGGCCTGCCCGACATCGATGAGGCGGCCATGCTGACCGAGGCCGTGCAGGAGCTGCAGGCGGTCACAGATCTGCCGCTGCAGATCGACACCACCAACCCCGATGCGCTGGAGCGCTCCCTCCGGATCTACAACGGCAAGCCCCTCATCAACTCTGTAAACGGCAAACAGGAGAGTATGGAGACAGTCCTCCCTCTGGCCGCCAAATACGGCGGCGCTATCATCTGTCTGACGCTGGACGAGGCCGGGATTCCCGACACGGTGGAGGGCCGGGTTGCCATCGTCCGAAAAATTGCCGACCGCGCCGCCGCATACGGGATTCCCCAAAAGGATCTGATTGTCGATCCGCTGGCGCTCACAATTTCGGCCGAGCCCGGTGCAGCCGCTGTCACACTCGAGGCCATCCGCGCCATCCGGGCGCTG
>JAHZEE010000106.1:4899-6152 GCA_019421975.1 Clostridiales bacterium
CACCTCTCTCGGCGTCTCCAATAGCTCCTTCGGCCTGCCTGCCCGGGATCTCATCAACAGTGCTTTTTTTGCCATGGCCCTTCAATCGGGCCTCAGCGCCGCCATCATGAATCCCCACTCCCAGCGCATGATGGAGGCCTACCGGGCAAGCCTGGCACTTTTGAACCTGGATACAGACTTTACCGCCTATCTCTCCTTTGCGCCCACCGCCCAGCTGAACCAGCAGACGGCTGCGCCGGCGGCGTCCGGCGGGACTGCCAGGACAGATCCGGCCAGTCTGAAGGACGCCATTGTCCACGGCCTGCGGGACACCGCCGGCACGCTCGCCCGCGCGGCGCTGCAGCAGACCGCGCCGCTGGAGCTCATCGACACCCAGATTGTCCCGGCCCTCGACGATGTGGGCCGCGGTTTTGAGGCCAAGACCGTGTATCTGCCCCAGCTGCTGATGAGCGCCGACGCGGCCTCTGCCGCCTTTGACGCCGTCAAAGAGGTTCTGCAGGCCACGGCCAGCGACACCCCGCCCCGCGGTCCCATCATCCTGGCCACCGTTCAGGGCGATATCCACGACATCGGCAAAAATATCGTTAAAGTGCTGCTGGAAAACTACAGCTTCCAGGTGCTCGATCTGGGGCGCGATGTGCCGCCGGAGGCCATCGTTGAAGCTGCACAGGCCCACCATGCCAAGCTGGTCGGGCTGAGCGCGCTCATGACCACCACGGTGCCCTCCATGGAAAAGACCATCCGGCTGCTGCGCGGCGCCGGATGTGACTGCAGGGTCATGGTGGGCGGGGCCGTGCTCACCCAGGAATACGCCGATCAGATCGGCGCCGACTTCTATGGGAAGGACGCCATGCAGAGTGTCCGCTATGCCGAGACCCTGTTTGGTACATAAAAAGGCGCCGCCCTGTCGGGCGGCGCCTTTTTATCATTTGGCTGTCTCAGGCACGCTGTGCAAAGAATCCCTCCACATCGGCTCTCTGGGCCCTGACATGTCCCTCGACAAAATCCGGGCGGCCGCCGCCGCGGCCATCGAGCGCCTGGTTCAGCGCATCGGCCACTTCCTTCAAAGTGCCGTTGGGCTGGCCCAGCACATAGTGGTATCCCTGATGGTCAGAGCCGGAAAAGACTGCGCAGTAGCCCTTACAGACCACCATCACCGCATTTGCCAGACGGCGCAGGCCCTCCGGTGTCAGGCCCTCTGTGATCACCAGCGGATTTTCCACACCGCGGTACTGCTCCGCAAGTTTTGCAAA
>JAHZEE010000107.1:0-340 GCA_019421975.1 Clostridiales bacterium
GGAGCGCCAGATCCTGTGTGTCGACACGGTGTGCGCGGCGGCAGGCCAGGGCCTGCTGGTTTTGCTGGCGGCCAGGCTGCAGCGGGACGGCGCGCCAATCACCGCCGTGCGGGACTGGACGGAGCAGAAAAAGACCTGCCTCAATGAGTTCTTTACGGTGGACGATCTCAACCATCTGAAGCGCGGCGGCCGCGTCTCCCCGGCGCTGGCCTTTGCGGGCTCGATGCTCAACATCAAGCCCTGCCTGCTGGTCGACCGCATGGGGCGGCTGGAGAATGTGGCAAAGATCCGCGGCCGGAAAAAGGCGCTGGAGTGGGTCGTAGAGCAGATGCAGCAGCAG
>JAHZEE010000107.1:350-2916 GCA_019421975.1 Clostridiales bacterium
CGACTGCCCGGACGATGGACAGACGCTGCTGGAGATGAGACAAAAGGTATATCCGGATCTGGAACTGCAGCTGATGGACCTGGGTCCCGTCATCGGCGCGCACACCGGCCCCGGCCTGGTGGCAGTCACCTTTCTTGGTAAGGAACGCACCCGGTAAAATGGGCGCGTACCGATAAATATGAGGCGGATTTGCTTGCAGATCCGCAGCAGGAGGGAATGAAATGGGAAGGAAACTCACAGAGCAGGAGATTGATAAGGGCCTCAAGGCGTACCGCGGGCCCTGGCAGATGCTCTCTCTCATTGGCTGGGACGAGGAGGACATGACCGACCGCCCGGTGATCGCTGTGGTCAACACATTCAGCGACATCTGCCCTGGCCACATGAATCTGCACCAGGTGGGAGAGGCTGTCAAGCTGGGCATCACCCAGGCCGGCGGCGTTCCGGTGGAGTTCGGCACCATCGGCGTCTGCGACATCGCGCAGAACGGCTATGTGCTGCCGAGCCGGGATGTGATCTGCGACAGCATCGAGCTCATGGTCAAATGCCATGGATTTGACGGCCTGATTATGCTTGGCTCCTGCGACAAGATCGTCCCGGGCATGATGATGGCGGCAGCCCGCTGCGAAATCCCGGCCATGATCGTCACCGGCGGCCCGGCGCTGGGAGGCCCCCCCTTTGAGGGACGGCCCAAGACCGAGCTCACCGCGGTTGCAGAGGCAGAGGGTCAGCACATGGCCGGCAAGCTCTCCCGGGAAGAGGTTTTCAATCTGGCGCGGACCGTCATGCCGACCTACGGCTCGTGCGCCTTCTACGGCACAGCCAATACCATGAGCTGCGTGACCGAGGCCATTGGCCTGCAGCTCCCCGGCGGCGGTGCAATCCCCGCAGTCTATGCAGAGCGCCTGCGCCACGCCAAGGCCTCCGGCAAGAAGATTGTGGAGCTGGTTCAAAAGGGCGTGAAGGCCACCGATATCCTCACCTTTGAGGCGCTGCAGAACGCCATCATGTTTCTGATGGCGACGGGCGGCTCCACCAACGGTGTGCTGCACCTGAGCGCTCTGGGCAACGAGCTGGGGTATGATCCGTCCGTCATCATGAAGGAGTTTGACCGCCTGAGCAATGAGGTCCCGCAGATCGTCCGGGTGTTCCCGGCCGGTACCAACGACTATGTGATGGAGGACTTCTACTTCTCCGGCGGCGTGCCGCGGGTCATGGAGCACCTGCGCTCCAAGCTGAATCTGAATGTGATGACCTGTACCGGCAAGACCCTGGGCGAGAATATCGACGACTATGTCTACCAGTACAAGGACTGCAACCCGGAGATTATCCGCACCCTGGAAGACCCGTTCGGCATGGGCGGACTGGCGATTCTGAAGGGCAACCTGGCGCCGGACACCGCTGTGTGCAAACCGGCTGGCATTCCGGAGAAGATGCGCCGCTATACCGGCAGGGCAGTCTGCTTTGACTGTGAAAAGGACGCCACGGACGCACTGAAGGCGCTGAAGATCAAGCCCGGCGATGTGGTGATTATCCGCTACGGCGGCCCCAAGGGTGAGCCGGGAATGCGCGAGATGTGCGACTTCATGAAGTACTTAATCGGCCAGGGGCTGGGCGAGGAGGTCATGCTGGTGACCGACGGCCGCTTCTCCGGCACCAACAACGGCTGCTTTGTGGGCCATGTCTCGCCGGAGGCCGCCTCCGGCGGCCCCATCGCCTATGTCCGCGACGGCGATGAGATCTCCATCGATGTATACAAAAAGGAACTGACGCTCCATGTGAGCGACGAAGAGCTGGCGCGCCGCAAGGCGGAGTGGCACTACACGCCCAAGCCGGTCAAGGGCTTTATGGCCCGGTACCGCAAGCTGGCGTCCAGCGCCAACCGCGGCGGCATCCTGGTCGTCGACGACTGAGGCAGCCGATCAGAATTAAGAGGGCCGGACAGCACAGCTGTCCGGCCCTCTCTTTGCAAATCTGGGAGAACACCTCTCAGTCCGCTTCGCGGCCAGCTCCCCTCAAGGGGAGCCTTTTGAGGTGCAGTGCAGCCCCCAAAGCCTCCCCTTGAGGGGAGGTGGCGCCGAAGGCGCCGGAGAGGTGTTACTGTTGGAATGTGTGATATAGACGATTGCCTATTGACAATGTGAAATTATACTGTCAAAGCCATTCTTTTTTCAGATATGGGGATTATATCACCTTAATATAAAAGACTAGACCCCTTATAGTGATAGACATATCTATAAGGAGGTGATTTGGTTGATAGTATTTGATAAATTATGGATTGTAATGAAGGAAAAGGAAGTATCTATCTACCAACTTAGAAAAGAGTATGGGATTGACAGTAAGACGATTCAGCGGCTTCGTGCTAATAAACATGTCAAAACCACGACATTGGATAAATTATGTAACGCGCTGTCATGTAAACTCGAAGATATCATAGAATATGTAAAGTGACTGTGTATCAAAAGTGGGAGAAAAGGACAAAGCAGCAGTAGTACTTATCTACTGCTGCTTTTTATCGAGGGAGGACCACCTCTCAGTCGGCTTCGCCGACAGCTCCCCTCAAGGGGAG
>JAHZEE010000107.1:2926-6064 GCA_019421975.1 Clostridiales bacterium
TTTTGAGGTGCAGTGCAACTCCCAAAGCCTCCCCTTGAGGGGAGGTGCCGCCGCAGGCGGCGGAGAGGTGTGATCCCGGATTACTTCTGGACCACCTCGTACACATCGTTCCGCATCTGGGCCAGCAGCGGCATTTGGCTGCGGATGCTCTCGACCTCGTCCAGATCGATCTCGGTGACGCTGACGGCCGGGACCTCCCCCAGCTGTGTCACAATTTCTCCCCACGGGTTGACAATGATCGAGTGGGAATAGGGGATGTAGTTGCCGTTGCGCACCCTGGCCGGCGCGGCGCCGATGGTAAAGACCTGGTTGTCCAGCGCCCGGCTGCGGAATGCCAGCTCCCAGTGGGGCCGGCCGGTGGTCATGCTGAAGGCGGCGGGCGTAAAGATCATCTGCGCGCCCTGCAGGGCCATGAGCCGGTAGAGCTCCGGAAAGCGGATGTCGAAACAGATGGCGACGCCGATCTTGCCAAACTCGGTGTTCAGCACGGTGACGCGGCTGCCGGCGCTCAGCGTCTCCGACTCCTGAAACCGCTGGCCCGCATGGACGCTGATGTTGAACAGGTGCATTTTCCGGTGCTTGCCCAGCAGCTGGCCCTGCCGGTCGAAGATATAGCAGGTGTTGTAGACCCGGTCGCCCTCCCGCTCGGGCACAGAGCCGGCAACGAGGTAGAGATGGCTGCGCTGCGCCATCTCAGAGAGCGCCTGGCAGACCGGCCCGCCGTCCGGCTCTGCATAGACGGGGAAGTTCTTCGTCTCATAGGGGCAGTTGAACATCTCCGGCAGGACGGCGAAATCCGCGCCCATCTGGGCGGCCGCCCGAACCTGCTCGGCGGCGTTGCGGAGGTTCTCCATCTTGTCCTCCACCACGACCGTCTGTACCAATCCGATTTTACAGCTCCGCATGGCCCAGCCCTCCTTACGACTGTTTTTCAAACTCCGCTGCGACCAGCTTCATGAGCTTGGGAATCTCCAGATGCTGGGGGCAGTGGGTCATACACTGGCCGCAGGCGATGCACGCAGAGGCCTTGGCACGGCCTTTGGTGTAGACGCGGTAAAACATATCCGGGAAATTGCGCGCGCCGAACTGCTTGACATTGTTGTAGGCGCTGAACAGCTCCGGAATGGCGATGTTTTTGGGGCAGGTATTCTCGCAGTAGCGGCAGCTGGTGCAGGCGATGGCGCCGGACTGCCGCATGATCTGCATGGCCTGGGCGAGCGCCTGCTGCTCCGGCTCGCTCAGCGGCGGGCAGTGGTCCATGAGATCCAGGTTCTGCTGCATCTGGGCCAGATCGCTCATGCCGCTGAGGATCATGAGAATTCCGTCGAGTCCCGCGCAGTAGCGCAGGGCATAGTGGACGCCGGAATCCGGATGGGGCAGCTGGTCGAGCGCCGCCTGCGCTGCCGGCGGAAGATTGGCCAGGCCGCCGCCCTTGAGCGGCTCCATGACGATGATGGGCTTGTTGTGCTTGCGGGCGACCTCATAGCAGCGCCGGGCCTGAACGGTGGGATCGTCCCAGTCCAGACAGTTGATCTGGAGCTGCACAAAGTCCATCTCCGGGTGCTCGGTCAGAATCTGGTCCAGCAGCTCCGGCTTGTCGTGCAGGGAGAAGCCGATGTGCCTGGCCCGGCCGTCGGCCTTGATCGACTTGAGAAATTCATAGCAGTTGCAGCTCTCAAAGGTGCGGTTGGTGTCGGTGGAGATGTTGTGCAGCAGGTAGTAGTCAAAGTATTCCACGCCGCATTTGTCCAGCTGCTTCTGGAAAATCGACGAGACATCCGCGGCGGTGCGGATGTTCCAGGGCGGCAGCTTGTCGGCCAGCTGGAAGCGCTCGCGCGGGTGCCGCCGCACCAGACACTCCCGGACTGCCAGCTCCGACTTCCCCTGGTGGTAGGGATAGGCGGTGTCAAAATAGGTATAGCCGCGGGCCAAAAACAGGTCCACCATCTGGCAGAACTGGGCCTGGTCGATGGCGCCGTCGGCCAGTGTGGGAAGCCGCATGGTGCCAAAGCCAAAGATTTTCATATTCCTCACTCCAAATTCTTTCGTAGCAGGCGTATGCCTCAAAAGTTCTCCTCTATCATAATACAAGGCCAAGGGGATGTAAAGATCAAAGTGCGGGCGTAAATTTGCGCGCTTGGTCATTGACAATTTTGGCAAACGGGCTAAAATAAACCCATAGGAATTTTCAATACTCATGATTCTAGAAACAGAAGGGAATCCTGCAACATGGAAATCAAGATCACTAAGACGACCACACCGAAGCAGAAGCCGCTGGATGAGTCCAAGCTCGGCTTTGGCCGCGTGATGACGGACCATATGTTCCTCATGAATTACGACGCGGGCCAGGGCTGGCACGACGCACGGGTGGTGCCGTATGGCCCGCTGGAGCTGGACCCCAGCTGCATGGTGCTCCACTATGCGCAGGAGGTCTTTGAGGGCCTGAAGGCATACCGCTGGGCCGACGGCTCTGTCCGCCTGTTCCGCCCGGAGGAGAATGCCCGCCGGATGCAGCGCTCCAACGAGCGGATGTGCATACCGACCGTGGCAGAGGCAGACTTTGTGCAGGCGGTCAAGACGCTGGTAAAGGTGGACGAGGACTGGGTGCCCCACCAGGAGGGGACCTCGCTGTATATCCGGCCGTTTGTGTTTGCCACAGACTGCCATCTGGGGGTACACGCCTCAGAGAGCTATCTGTTCTGCATCATCCTGAGCCCGTCCGGCTCCTACTATCCCAACGGCATCGCGCCGGTGGACATCTATGTGGAGGACCACGATGTGCGCGCCGTGCGCGGCGGCACCGGCTACACCAAGTGCGGCGGCAACTACGCGGCCTCGGTGCGCGCAGGCGCAGAGGCGGAAAAGGCCGGCTTTGCCCAGGTCCTGTGGCTCGACGGCGTAGAGCGCAAATATATTGAGGAAGTCGGCGCCATGAATGTCATGTTCAAAGTGGACGGCAAGGTCATCACGCCGGCGCTCACAGGCTCAATTTTGCCGGGCATCACCCGGATGTCCTGCCTGGAGCTGCTGCGCAGCTGGAATATCCCGGTGGAGGAGCGGCTCATCACAGCCCAGGAGCTGTTTGACGCCGCCGACGCCGGAAAGCTGGAGGAGGCGTGGGGCACCGGCACGGCCGCT
>JAHZEE010000108.1:0-333 GCA_019421975.1 Clostridiales bacterium
ACTCTTGAACAGAAAATCAGCAATCCCGCCCAGGCTCATGCCGGAGAGGTATTGCTGATAGATTATTCTTACAATATTTGCTTTTTCCTGATCAATGGCCACATGACCATTTGGCGCAATATAATATCCGTATGGGACACCCATGGCGAAGATTCTCCTCTCTTTAATGTTACTTATATGGAAGTTTTCTCTAAGGCATCATGGAGAAGTCAAGGATATGTGGATTATAAACTTGTGAAAGGGCAGCGGAGACTGTTATAATCCTCCAATTTTACTGTTTCTGGAAAAACGATACCCCCGAAATAGAAAGAAACCTGCTTTTGACCTAAATCA
>JAHZEE010000108.1:343-5425 GCA_019421975.1 Clostridiales bacterium
CACACGCACCTCAAACGTGCCTGTCTACCTGTTCCAGCACTCTCGCAGATTGCTGCTGGTCATTGCGTACGATTTATTATATCCAGCCGGTTTTTGTTTGTCAACCGTCTTTTCCCTGTGGAGCAATCTTTTTCTATTGCGAAAAATGTAGATTTCTGCTAAAGTATAGAGGTATCAAACTCGAATGTTGCAGGAGTGGATGTTCCATGCCCCGATTTTTTCTCTCCCCGGATGCGCTCGCCGGTCCTTTCGCAGTCCTCACGGGAGAAAATGCCGTCCACGCCAAGGTCCTGCGGCTCAAAGCTGGCGACGCCGTGACCCTCTGCGACGGTCTGGGCACTGATTTTTCCGGTGTCATCAGCGATGTGAGTCCCGGGCAGATCAGCGTTGTCATTCAAAAGGCATTTCCCTGTCCGGCGGAATCTGCACTCTGCTGCGCCGTCTATATGGCCTACGCCAAACAGGATAAATTGGAGCATGTGGTGCAAAAGGCGACAGAGCTGGGCGCGGCGGAGATCGTCGCGTTTCCTTCGGCCCGCTGTGTGTCCCGTCCGGATGCAAAATCGCTGGCAAAAAAAATAGAGCGATGGCAAAAAATTGCATCCGCCGCCGCAGAGCAGTCCGGCCGCGGCCAGATTCCACAGGTGCATTCCGTTCAAACCTATGAGGCGGCGGTCTTGCGTGCCGCCGCGGCAGATTATTCCCTGTTCTTCTATGAGAACGAGCAGACCCGGACACTGCATCAGGTCTTTCAAACGCCGCCCACCGGCTCTGTCTCCCTGATGACCGGGCCAGAGGGAGGATTTACAGCAGAGGAGGTCAAGCTGGCGCAGGGTGCAGGGATGCAGATCTGTTCCCTCGGCCCCCGCATTTTGCGGTGTGAGACCGCCCCCCTGTGCGCGCTGACCGCCGTGATGTATGCCGGCGGCCAAATTTGAAATTGTACGAATACCCACCCGACAGAACAGATAGATATACTAGAGAGAAGGACGATTTTAACATGTCTGCGAACAAGCCAATCAAGCAAAAAAGCACCGATCCCAAAGAGGATCTGGTGATCTATAAAATTTTAGTCGCCATTGTGGTCTGCTGCGCGGCGCTCATCGCCGTCTACCAGGTCAACGCCCACTACGGCTATGTGGCCTATACCATGCAGATCTACCGCGGCGTGCTCATTGCAAGCATTGTCTGTGGGGCGCTGCTGGTCCTGTTTCTCATTGCAGCCGCTCTGAGTCGGCACAGGAGCCGCCTGTGCAAGGGGATGCTGGTGGGCGCAGTTTTGTCCGCCATGTTCGGCTTTACGGCCCTGATGTTTCGGATCTATGTCTTTGACGCCGCGCCGGCTCTATACGCTTTCTGGGCTGCTGTGATGGTGCTCTATGCCGTCTACCTGCTCTACCAGCGTGAGTTCTTCCTGATTTCGCTGCTCACCGTGGCGGCAGGCCTGCTGTTCTTCTATGCCTTTGAGCGGTACGGAACCGGCATGTCCCACACCATGATGCTGGCTGTGGCAGTTTTGTTCGTGTTGGCCGCCGTCATCTGCATGCTGGCCGCACGCGCGGCAAAACGGAATGGGACCGTCTCCATCGGCGGCCGCACGGTACGGATCTTTGTGGGCCGCTCTCCTATGCTGCTCTACCTGACGGCCGCCCTCTGGGTGCTGTGCACGGTCTGTGTGCTGCTGCTGGGCGCCACCTTCGCCTATTACTGTCTATTCGCAGCGATTGCCTATGAGCTGATCGCCGCCTGCTACTATACGATGAAACTGCGGTAATGGCCGCCAAGCCCGATGGGTCGCCATCGGGCTTTTTCAAAACAGAATTTTTTTATTTGGGTGAATTCTTATGGATTATCGGATTGGTATTGATGTTGGCTCCACCACAGTCAAGGTGGTGGTGCTGTCTGCAGAAAATGAGCTGCTGTTCCGCAGCTATGAACGGCACATGTCCCAGGTGCGGGAAAAGACCTGCGAGCTGCTCAAACGCGCCCAGCCGGTTGTGGCAGGCCATTCAGTCCGCGTGGCCATCACCGGCTCCGCCGGACTTGGCATGGCCAAGTCCGCAGGCGTGCCCTTTGTGCAGGAGGTCTACGCCACCGCAGAGGCCGTAGAGACTTTTCTGCCCGGCACGGACGCCGTGGTCGAGCTGGGCGGCGAGGACGCCAAGATCATCTTCTTCGGCGGCGCGCTGGAAGAGCGTATGAATGGCTCCTGCGCCGGCGGTACGGGCGCATTTATCGACCAGATGGCCACGCTCATGAATGTGAGCGCGGACGAACTGGACAGGCTCTCTGAACACTATGAAAAAATCTACCCCATCGCCTCCCGCTGCGGCGTGTTTGCCAAGTCTGACATCCAGCCCATTCTCAACCAGGGCGGGCGCAAGGAGGATGTGGCGGCCTCTATCTTCCAGGCCGTGGTGGATCAGACCGTCTCCGGCCTCAGCCAGGGCCGGGAGATCAAGGGCCAGGTCGCCTTTCTGGGCGGCCCCCTCCACTTTCTCAAGGGGCTGCGCAAGCGGTTTCAGCAGACCCTGCACCTGGACGATCAGCATGCGCTGTTTCCGGAAAATGGCGACTGCTTTGCCGCCATCGGCGCGGCGCTCTGCGCCCGTGCCTACGAGGCGACCACGGTGGAGCAGCTCTATGACAAGCTCATCTCGTCTGTGGCAGACCGGGGAATCACCGAAACGCTGCCGCCGCTGTTCAAGACCCAGGCGGACTACGACGCCTTTGCCGCCCGCCACGCAGCGGACGCGCCGGCCATGCTGGATCTTGCGTCCTATTCCGGCAAGGCGTATCTGGGTGTGGACGCCGGCTCCACCACCACCAAGCTGGTACTCATCAACGAGACCGGCGATCTGCTCTACACCTACTATGCCTCTAACCTGGGCAACCCCGTCTCAGTGGTGCTGGAGCAGCTCAAGCGGATCTACGAGCTCTGTGCAGACCGCGTCACCATTGCGGGTGCAGCCGCCACGGGCTACGGTGAGGATCTGATCCGCGCCGCCTTCTCCATGGACGCAGGGCTTGTGGAGACCGTGGCCCACTACACCGCCGCAGCCCACTTTGACCCGGATGTGGACTTTATCATCGACATCGGCGGCCAGGACATGAAGTGCTTCAAAATTCGAAACGGCGCGGTGGACTCCATTCTGCTCAACGAGGCGTGCTCGTCCGGCTGCGGCTCGTTCATCGAGACCTTTGCCAAGGCCCTGGGCTATGACATCGCCACCTTCTCCCGCCTGGGCCTGTTTGCCCAGCACCCGGTCAACCTGGGTTCGCGGTGCACCGTGTTCATGAACAGCTCCGTCAAGCAGGCGCAGAAGGACGGCGCCACCATCGAGGACATCTCGGCAGGGCTCTCCATCTCCATCGTCAAAAATGCGGTCTACAAGGTCATCCGGGCCGCGTCGGCAGACGATCTGGGCCAGCACATTGTGGTGCAGGGCGGCACCTTTCTCAATGACGCCGTGCTGCGCAGCTTCGAGCTGGAGATGGGCCGCCAGGTCATCCGCCCCACCATCTCCGGCATCATGGGCGCCTACGGCGCGGCGCTGTACGCCATGTACCAGGGCCTCAGCCAGTCCGCGCTGCTGAAGCCGGAGCAGCTGGCCACCTTTACCCATCTCTCCAAGCCCGCGACCTGCCATCTCTGCACCAACCACTGCGCCCTGACCATCAACACCTTTGACGGCGGACGCCGCTTTATCTCCGGCAACCGCTGCCAGAAGCCCCTGGGAAAGACCGCGCCCGGACTTCCGAACCTGGCCCGGTGGAAGTATGAGAAGCTGCGCAGCTACAAGGGCGTGCCCGGCCCCCGCGGCCGCATGGGCCTGCCGTTTGGGCTGAACTTCTATGAGAACCTGCCGTTCTGGCACACCTTCTTCACCCAGCTGGGCTTTGAGGTGGTGCTCTCAGAGGAGTCCTCCCGCAAGCTCTACGCCAAGGGCCAGCAGACCATTCCGTCGGACACCGTCTGCTACCCGGCCAAGCTCATGCATGGCCATATCATGTCCCTCATTGAGCAGGGCGTGGACGCCATCTTCTACCCCTGCAACTCCTACAACTTTGACGAGGGCATCTCCGACAACAACTACAACTGCCCCGTGGTGGCCTACTATCCGGAGCTGATCGCGGTCAACATGCCGCAGCTGCAGAAGGTGCGGTATCTCGACCCATACTTCGGCACCCACCGGCCCAAGGACTTCGAAAAGCACGCGGCCGCCTACTTCGAGAAGGAGTTCTCCATTCCCAGGCGGGAGACGGTCCGCGCCGCCCGCGCGGCCTATGCCGCCTATGCCCAGTATGAAGCCGAGGTCCGGGCCAAAGGCCAGGAGATTATCGACTTCGCCCGCGCCAACAACCACAAGATTCTGGTCATGGCCGGCCGGCCGTACCACATTGACCCGGAGATCAACCACGGCATCGACGAGCTGGCCACCACCTATGGCTTCTGCCTGATCACCGAGGACGCGGTGTCCTACCGGATGGACAAACAGGCCCGGCAGGTGCTCAACCAGTGGACCTTCCAGGCCCGGATGTACAACGCAGCCCGGTATGTGTGCACCCAGCCGGACATGCAGCTGGTGCAGCTGGTCTCGTTTCGCTGTGGCACCGACGCCATCACCACCGACGAAATGCGCTCGATTCTGGAGTCGGGCGGCAAGCTGTACACCCAGCTCAAAATCGACGAAATCTCCAATCTCGGCGCTGTCCGCATCCGGCTTCGCAGCCTGATGGCCGCCATCGAGGCGCGCGAGACTTCCCAGAAGGAGGGAAACTAGGATGGCAAAACTTGTCTACGATGAAACCGGCCGCCTGCTCTTCACCAAGGAGATGAAGCAGGAGTACACCATCCTGATGCCCCAAATGCTGCCGATTCACTTCGGCATGTTCCGGCAGATGCTGGAGCTGGAGGGGTACCATGTGGCGCAGCTCAACAACGAGGGCCGCGCTGTGGTGGATGAGGGCCTCAAATATGTGCACAACGACACCTGTTACCCGGCGCTGCTGGTCATCGGCCAGTTCCTCGACGCCATCAAAAATGGCGGCTATGATCCCCACAAGGTGGCGCTGTTCATC
>JAHZEE010000108.1:5435-6053 GCA_019421975.1 Clostridiales bacterium
CCAAACCGGGGGCGGATGCCGCGCCTCCAACTATATCCACCTGCTGCGCAAGGCGCTCAAGCAGGCCGGTATGGACTACATCCCCGTCATCTCCGTGAGCTTCGGCCTGGAGAAAAATCCGGGCTTTCAGCTCTCTGTCTCCCTGATCCGCAAGCTCATCTACGCCATGATGTACGGCGATCTCATCATGAATGTGGCAAACCAGGTCCGGCCCTATGAGGTCCAGGCCGGTCAGACCGACCAGCTGGTGCAGAGCTGGCAGAACAAGCTGGTGGATACCTTCCAGCACGGCAAGGGCATGAGCCGCGGGCAGATGAAGCAGATCTTCCCCCAGATCTGCCGGGACTTTGCGGCCATCGAGGTGGCCGGCGATCCCAAGATCCGCGTGGGTGTGGTGGGCGAGATCTATGTGAAGTTCTCCAGCCTCGGCAACAACAATCTGGAGCGGTTTCTGCTCCAGGAGGGTGCGGAGCCTGTGGTGCCGGGCCTCACAGACTTTATCATCTTCAAAATCTACAACCGGGAAGTGGATGTGGACATCTACGGCGGCTCGGCCGTCAAGCGGGCGGTCTGCCGGTTCTTCCAGCCCTATGCGGCAAAGTCTCCGCCGGCGCTGCG
>JAHZEE010000109.1:0-5428 GCA_019421975.1 Clostridiales bacterium
ATTTGGCCCACAACGCCGATCGGCTCACGCAGGATCAGAGACAAAAACTGCTCATCGAGCACATTTGCACTGCCCTCGTCGGCCAGAATACAGCCGGCAAAATAGCGGAAATGCTTCGCAGACAGCGGCACATCAATCGCCATGGTCTCACGGATGGGTTTGCCGTTATCCAGAGACTCCACCATGGCCAGATGCTCCGTGTTGGCATCGATGATGTCCGCGATTTTATTTAAGATGGCTGCGCGCTCGCAGACCGGAACATGCTTCCAAGTCTCAAACGCCTTCCAGGCTGCATTGACGGCATCATCCACATCCGAGCGCGTCGCCTGGGCGCAGCTTGCCAGAACCTCTCCATTTGCGGGGCACTTCGTTGTAAAGGTCGCACCATCCGACGCGTCGCGCCACTGGCCGCCAATCAACAGCTGATACTTCTCAAGCAATTGCGGTTTGTTCATCATACATGCTCCTTTCGAATTTTGGCCGCAGTCTGCGGCCCTATTAGTAAATACAGGCAAATAAATAGACTTATTTTAATAGGATTCCCCAATATGTCCGTTCCATTCGCCTCATGACGGAAAGCAGTAAATTGCATAAGAAAAATCTTTTTCTTGCACTATTTGCTTTTCTTGCCCTTATTATAGCGCGCATTTTTCGTGAAATCAACTATATTTTGTGTTATTTTTTCTACAATCATTGTGCAATATTTCACAATCGAGATTGCACAGTTATTAAGTTCTCCTTCTTATTTTCAGTTTTCAGTCAGAAGTATGGCTTTTTTGTAAACATTAGCACTCTCTTATTGACAGTGCTAATCCAGAGGGCTATCATAGAGACAAGTTCCGCGAGAAGGACAAGATCGCAGCTGCATTCAATCTCTCCCCCTCCCGGCTCAGCGCCAAGCATGATACATGAAAAGAGGTTGACTTTTATGCGTAAAATCGTTTCTCGGATTCTGTGGGTGTTTGCAGGAATTCTGCTGATTGCAGCAGGGATTCTCTGTCTGATGTCACCTGACCTGGCAATTTCCAGTCTTGCTGTATTTCTCGGAGTTGCAATGTTGTTCTCCGGGGTCGTTGATCTTATAATCTTTGCCACAGGCCACCAATATATGGCGGGCGCCGGATGGTTTCTGGTCGACGGGGTTCTCACGGTGCTGCTGTCCCTGTTCATCCTGGCAAATCAGTGGTTTACGGCGCTGACCCTTCCCTTTATCTTCGGTATGTGGCTCCTGTTCTCGGGCATTTCCAAATTTGCCAATTCCTTTGATCTGCGGCGGCTCGGCGTCAGGGGCTGGGGCTGGTTTACCGCGCTGGGGCTGCTGCTGGCCGTGGTGGGATTTGTCTCCTTTATGGATCCCGTGGCCGGCATGGTGGCCATCACCGCCATGGTCGGCGTGTTCCTGTTGCTTCAGGGATTCGCCTCCATTCTTCGCGGCCTGTTTACCAAACGGTTCTGGCTCGACCTATCAAGACGATAAACAGCCAAAATTGCCCGGCTGAAGTAAATCAGCCGGGCAATTTTACGATGGGAATTTCCTGCTCCGTCGAGAACAAATGAATATCTCTTGCCTTTCAGGTTTTTAAGGGTTTTGCGAATAAAATTCATTCAATATCTGTGCTAAGGCTTTTGGATTTTCTTCATTCACAATATGGCCAGTGTTTTCAATCGTTCTGAATTCAGCATTTTTAATGGTTTGCGATAAATAATGCGCCGATTTCATGTTTGCGCTGTCTTTTTGTCCACAAAGAATAAGTGTTTGGCACTTAACCCTTTTTACTTCGTCGCTGAAATTCAAGTTTTTCATAGTGCTCCCCAGTGCAAAAGTCCCCTTTTTATCAAATGCCATCGTGTCAAAGACGGATTTCGGCAAAAATTTGAAAATCAAATTTTGAAAACCAAAGATCACCTTCGGAATTTTATGTGGCGTGCCTATCAATACTAATGTTTTCACTTTTTGGGGGAAATCCAAAGCATAATTTAGAGCTAAAATACCGCCTAATGAGATGCCGCACAGATGAATTTCTCCATCAATTTGGTTACAGTACTTTACAAATGAAGCGTACAGATTTTCATACCTCGCTTCTTTTCCCTCAAGAATGGAGGACAGACTGGGACACACGAGATCCTCTTTGCTGGCCATATATGAAATCGTCTCATTCCAGCTTGTCTCTTTATGTCCTGAACCGTGAACTAAAACTTTTGTTGCCATAAGCATTTCCTTCAAATCTAGAGTTCTATTTTCCAGACTGTCAGTCAGGCGGTTGAGGTTTTCTGCAATTTCCGTCCCCGCGGAAATCCCCATCTTTTCTACAGGTTCTTACTGTGTTATGAAGCTGTCGCTTCGCGGCGGCCCCAAACCGGAGCCCAGCGCAGCGGGTCCGGTTTGGAAGCGAAGAAATTCCCAACAGAGCGCAGTTTTCGCCGTAAGGCGGAAACGGAGCGGTGTTGGGAATTTCTGAGCTGGTGCCGGTGGCCGGACTTGAACCGGCACGGATCGCTCCGCATGATTTTGAGTCATGTGCGTCTGCCTATTTCGCCACACCGGCAGGTATCGGGCGATGCAATGTGTCTCTATGATAATACAAAATCATCAAAAATTCAAGGCTTAGTTTTCAAAAAAAGAGTTGACATTTGCGGGTTATCGTGCTATTATATCGGAGCAGTTTGAGCTGCAAGATATATGCACGAGTGGTGGAATTGGCAGACTCGCTAGATTCAGGTTCTAGTGTACATTGCGTACATGCGGGTTCAAGTCCCGCCTCGTGCACCAAAACGATCGTCGAGATCTCTCGGCGATCGTTTTTTCTCTCCCGCCCATCTGGTATGGTTTTTAAGAATCAAATTGGCTCTTTATTTAGGTGCAGAAGATACTATAATAAACCCATTCTTCTCACAGAAAAGAGGGGCTTCCATGGCCAATTCCAACCGTTTTCCCACCTCCCGCATCGTCTTGATCGGCGTCATGGCCGCAATGATTGTGGTCGTAACCTTTTTCCGCTTTCCCCTGCTCGGCTCCAAGATTCATTTTGCCAACGCCATGTGTCTGCTTGCCGGTCTGCTATTGGGGCCTGTCGGCGGCGGCCTGGCCGCCGGAATCGGGTCTTTCCTCTACGATGTTCTGTTTGGCGGATATGATATTCTGCAGGCGATCATCACCTTTGTCTCTAAATTTGCAATGGCCTGGCTCTGCGCCATAATTGCACTGCATGGCCAGACCTCCCCGCGGCCGCCGCGGATCGTTTTGGCCTGTATTGCCGGCGCGCTGGCCTATGTGGCGCTGTATCTGCTTAAAACCCTGCTATACCAGGCCTTTGTGTACGGATACCCCATGGATACCGTCTGGCTTACGATGCTCTCCAAGCTCCCCGCCTCCCTGCTGAACGCGGTGGCCGCGATCGTCGCCGCGCCCATTCTCTATTTTGCGCTGCATCCTGTCTTGCACCGATTGCAGCCGCAGCAGGTGGATTGACCCCGTTCTGGCATCATACAGAGGAACCGCAGCTGCCGGTTCCTCTCTTTTTGCCTGTAGATATCTCTCAGTCCTCTCATTTATACAGCATCCAAAGGAGGTCTCAATGAATCACTGGAAATCCGCTTTTTTTACCATTGTCACCGGCCAGACCGTCTCTCTGATCGGCAGTGCCGCCGTGCAGTTTTCCCTGATCTGGTGGCTGTCCACCACAACGAATTCCCCGCTCATGCTGGCCCTGGCCGGCCTTGCCGCCTTTGTGCCGCAGCTGGTGCTCGGCCCCTTTGCCGGGGTGTGGATCGACCGGCTGCGGCGGAAGCGCGTGGTCATCACGGCCGATCTGTTTATGGGGACCGTCGCCGCGCTGTTTGCGCTCTGCTTTCTTTTCTTTGCGCCTCCCGCGTGGAGCGTCTGTCTGGTTTTGGGAATTCGCGCCGTGGGCACCGTGTTTCACACGCCGGCAATGCAGGCGCTTGTCCCCCTGCTCGTCCCGCAGACAGAGCTGGTGCGCGCCAACGGTTGGAGCCAATTTCTGCAGTCCGGCGCCTTTATGCTGGGCCCTGTCCTGGGCGGCGTCATGTTCAGCGCCCTTCCCATGTGGCTCATCCTACTGACAGATTTTGCAGGTGCGCTGGCCGCCAGCGGCTGCCTGGCCTGGGTGCCCATCTCTGAGCCGCCTGCCCATCAGGCCGAACAGCCACATTTTGCACAGGAGTGGAAAGAGGGCATCACACCGTTTTTGCAGGACCGGCCGCTGCTGATTGTCACCATTGCTGCCACGCTCTGTATGGTGTTCTTTCTCCCCGTCTCCTCCTATTACCCGCTCATGTCCAGCAGTTATTTCGCCGTCTCTTCCCTGCACGGCAGTCTCATCGAGGTGCTTTACGCCGCTGGAATGATGCTCTCCGCGCTGATTGTCAGCTGGATGGGGAGCGTACGGCACAGGTTCCTCGTGATCCATCTCGGGCTGCTGGGAACCGGACTCTTCTCGCTGCTCTGCGGCCTTTTGCCGCCCACGCTCTGGGCCTTTTGGCTGTTCGCGCTGTTTTGCGGGCTGCTGGGCGGCTGTACTAATTTCTACAGCATCTTCTATATCTCCTATCTGCAGCAGACCATCCCGGCCGACCGGCAGGGGCGCGTTTTCTCCGTGGTCGGCACCCTCTCTGCAGCCGCCATGCCAATCGGACTGATCCTGTCGGCCCCAGTGGCCGAGCAGTTTGGCGTCTCCAGCTGGTTTCTCATCTCGGGAATCGTCACCCTCTGTCTGATTGTATTAAGCGCGCTCATTTCACTGTACTGGTTCCGCCGAACCAGTCTCCCCAGTTAAAAACGCGGAAGGGAATACCCTTCCGCGTTTTTCTAGTATAGCGCCTGCTCCAGCGCCGCAAACCGGCGCTCCCCCGCCTGCGCAACCAGGTGTGCCAGGTTCTGCTCTGAGTGCTCCACCTCTCTGGAGAAATTGGTCAGCCTCCAGACCGGAGGGCATTCTGCCATCTGACTGAGCAGCAGATCGCTCAGCACCCCGCCCCGGACACGGGGCGCCAGGCAGCCATCGTTGACTGCTTTGAGGAAGTAGCGGTAGAGATAGTAGACCATAAAATGCTCCCGCTGCCAATCCGGAACAGGCGCTGCCGGTTCCCGTTCTTTTAATTGAAGCAGCTGCTCGTGCCAGCACTGCCGAAGCGGCTCCATCTCCAAAAACAGCGTGCGGATCTGTCCAAGAAGCTCTGCCCGCTTTTCTCCCCCCTGCGGGCAGCTCTTCACCAGTCCCCTGCGGGAGTTTCCATCTTTGAATGTCCGGCACGCATCTCTTCCCCGCGCCAGATCGCCGTGATCCAGATCGGCCTGGAGCCGGTCTGCAAACGCCAGAAGCAGCGCCAACCGCCGCTCCCAGGGCAGCGTGCGGTCCTGTACCACTTCCAACGCCGTCTGTCGCGCGCTGCGCAGCAGCACAAACTG
>JAHZEE010000109.1:5438-6052 GCA_019421975.1 Clostridiales bacterium
TTTGGCATTGGCGGTGGTGTTCGGCTCCGGGGGCTCCGGTGTCGCTCTCAGCTCCATCTGCAGCGGCTCGGAATGCGACAGCAGCAGGCGGCTTGCCTCTGGGCACGAGAGGGCCAGGCACCGCTCCTTCTGCCCGCCGTAGATCTCCGTAAAGCGCGGGTAGGCGCCGCAGTTCTCACTCAGATAGTCCGCTCCCATCTGCCGCTGAATCCGGCACAGATGGTCACCGTCCAGAAACGCGCAAAACCCACCGTGCAGCTCCAGGTACGCCCCGTCTTTCTCCGTGACAATGGTCCGCCGGATCTGCTCGCCCAGCGCGCCGGGCACATGCCGGTATTTCTCCAGGATCTCCGGCTCCAGCACCACCTCCCAGCTCTGGCAGCAGGTATCCGGGCAGTCCCCGGCCAGGCAGACAAAGCCCTGAAAGCAGGACAATTCACACTCCTGCATGTGTTCACCTCCCACGGGTTCATTGGGGTCTATCATAGCAGAGTTCCTCTGCCATGGCAAGGAAAAAGCCCCGCGCCACAGGCGCGGGGCTTCGTGATAAACCGAAACGCTTAGACCTTAGCGACCTTGGCGGCCTTAATGGCCTCAATGAGCATGGGAGTGAC
>JAHZEE010000011.1 GCA_019421975.1 Clostridiales bacterium
CACTGGTGCTGGTCGTCGCAATGATGGCGTCCTTCGCAGTCTCTGCCAGCGCAGCAACCTTCACGGACAGCGCGGATATTGTCTATACCGACGCCGTGAAGCTGCTGTCCACCCTGGATGTCATCGAAGGCTTTACCGATGGCTCCTTCAACCCGGAGGGCAATGTCACCCGTGCCCAGACCGCCAAGATGCTTGCCTACATCATGAACGGCGGCTCTGACGCGAGCAGCAGCTTTGCCGCTTCCGCCACCTTCAGCGATGTGGCCAACGGCTACTGGGCCGCCAACTCCATCGGCTACTGCTACACCAAGGATCTCGTTGCAGGCGCAGGTAGCAACATGTTCTACCCGAACAACGATGTGACCGGCGTGCAGATTGCCAAGATGGCTCTGGTCGCTCTGGGCTATGACCCCACCATCGAGGGTCTGACCGGCTCCAGCTGGGCGATCAACACCATCAACCTGGCTGAGGACGCCGGCCTGTTCGACGGCATGAACAATGACTTCGACGCCTCCGCATCCGCATCCCGTCAGGAGGCCGCTCAGATCCTGTACAACATGCTGCTCAGTGAGATGGTCACCTACACCGACAACGGCACCAACATTATTGTCGGCGACATCACCATCAACACCGACGCAACCCGCGAGTACAAGACCAGCAACGGCCACAGCTCAGACAAGGACGACGCCATTCTGGGTGTCGAAGAGTACTTTGATCTGGTCAGCGGCGAGGTCAAGGACGGTACCGACGACTATGGCCGTCCGGCCCGCATTGTCGACATCAAGGGCGTCGACTCCATCACCCTGCCGGACGACGCCGACCTCACCTACGAGGGCCAGGTCAAGTCCAGCACCCTGTACACCGACATGGGCAACTCCGTCCGCAACTACAAGCAGGTCATCTATGTTGACGGTGATTGCATCTATGACTACAGCGACTCTTCAAACAGCGACGAGGACGACGCTCTGACCATCGCCAAGGGCAACGACACCAAGTACAGCTACAACGGCGCGACCATGGAGGTCTATTTCGACGACGACAACAGTGTGGCGACTTTCGTCATCGTCAACACCTACTTGGCGCAGGTCGACTCCATCGATGAAAACGACGACGACGATACCCTGTTGGACATCGACTTCGATGTCTTTGATATCGGTTCCGTTGTCCTGGAGGAACAGGAGTCCTTCGGCTATGAAGAGGACGACTACCTGCTGGTCACCATCGGTAGGGATGATAACGATGACTATGTAATCGATGTGATCGGTGCGCCGGAGACCATCGAGGGCACCGCGGACCGCATTGGCTCCGACTATTACACCGTCGACGGCACCAAGTACACCTGGTCTGAGCAGTATAATGAGGATGCTGTAGGCTCTGACACCACCGGTACCTACACCTTCTACCTGGATCAGCAGGGCTATGTCACCGATGGCACTGAGGCAACCATTGATCTGCCGACCCGTGAGAGAAACGGCGAGTATCAGTTCAAGGATGTCAATGGCGAGTGGGAGGAGATTGATGATGACAATCTCAGCAACTATGCGCTGAAGGCCGAGGAGTGGTACTCCTACACCAGCTCCGGCAGCGAGTACACCCTGAAGGAGATCACCAGCGATTATGTGTCGACTGCGACCGTGAAGATCAGCAGCCTGCTGAGTGGCAGCGCCAGCGTCGGCAACAGCAAGACCGCAACCTCCTCCACAAAGCTGTACCTGGTTGAGTCCGATCTTGTCTATACCGGCTACCGGAATTTCCCGGATACGGAGGATCTGGACGCCTATGCGAACGACGATTCGACCGTTCCGGTTCTGTACATCCTGTCCAGCCGCAACGGCAAGACTGCCTCTGAGATCTATGTCATGAACGACGGCGGCACCTCCGAGTCTGTGGATATCGCCATGTACGCCGGTGAGTACTACACCTCTGACGACGACTACGCCTACTTCTATGCAGACGGCACTGAGGACGGCACGGCGTTTAAGATGGATACCAATGTCGCATCGCTGGTGGAGGATCAGATCTACGCCCTGGACGGCAACGCCACCGACGGCTACACCGCCACTGTGATCACCGAGGAAAACTTTGACGGCTACGATTATAAGATCGTTGTCGGTAAGGTCTCCAGCACGAGCGATACCAACTTCACGCTGGATGAAATCGGCAGCAAGAGCTACACCGACAAGGCGAATGAGACAAATCTGATCACCAAGGAAACCGACTTCTATGATATTGAGGACTTCGATGATGACCAGACGCTGGCAGTGTACAGCGCCGAGGACGGCACTGCTGAGTCTCTGTCCAAGAACGACATCGTGAAGGTTGTCTACATTGAGGTCGACGATGTGTACTACGCCTTCGCGGCCTATATCATGGACTAATCTCTTGAGCTTTTACTCAATCTGATTATGTGTAAGAAGGCCCCGCACCGAATGGTGCGGGGCCTTCTCTTTTTGCTGTATTGACAAATTGTCAAAAGCTGAGGGCATATACAGTTACGGTACCTGTTACTTTTGTGGTTTTCTTGTCTATGTCTGCATAGACCTTGAGAAGTTCTAACGGGCAACTGACTGTGTCGGAGGTGTTAAGCAAAAGGGCCCTCTGGAGACCTGTTGTGCCATAATCGTTCCAACCATTGACAGGAATAAAAGAAACCAGCGCCGACGCACCGGTGGTGCTATCTGTGTGGGTTTTAGTGATTACACGCGCTCCATAAAAGCTTGAGCCGCTCATATAGCCGATTCCAATGTTTTCATATGAGGTCGTTTCCTGTGAGGAAAAGGTAAACATAAAATCTGTCAGCTCCACGAACACCATCCGGTATTGTCCCAGGTTTAGGCCGCTCAGATCATCCAGTTCATGTTTCCCGGTGGTTGAGTTAGTAAAGTTGATATTTTTTGTATGAATCTTCTTAATGGTCAGTGCGCCCAGCGCGCTCAGGGCGGCCTCCACTGTTGCGGCACCCGTGCCGCCCTTGCTGATCGGGATGACGGGTAGACGGGCAGTATCCAGCGTCCCGCTTGTGATATCCCCCGCCGCATGGGTATGGCTTGTATTGGCCTTTCCGTTGAGCGCCGTCTGGGTTGCCGTGCTGATGGGCTTATCTGCATCTGCCGTGTTGTCCACATTCCCAAGCCCCACCTGCGCCGCCGTCACCCCATGGGGATTGCTTTTATCGTTGATGTGATTTGACAAATTGGCCTGTACCCCACTTGCCGCGCCCGAGGCGTCCGCCCCCACATCTGCAGCTGTCAGCGTCACATCTGCGTTCAGCGGCTTTCCATTTACCGTCCGGGTGGCCGGTACCGCTGCGTTGGCTTTTGCAATTCCCTCATCAATCTGCTGGCCCGTATAGGCCGAATTGTAATCTGCCATAATCTCTCACCTCTCACAAAGAAATACCGCACCGTCCGCTGTCACCAGCGCTGTGCTGTCGGACGGCACAAACAGATGGTTATCATTCCAGCTGCCATCCTCTGCCTGGGCAAACAGGCTGATGCGGTATACTCCGTCTCCCTGCAGCAGGTAGTCGTCATATACCTCGAAACTCCGCTCCGTCTCAGCCGGTGTGGCAGAAAAGGACGCCACAAGCGCCCCCTTCCCCACGCCATATGCCTCCGCCCCTCTGGTCGCGCGGCACTCAAAGGTCTTGTAGGGGAGATCCGCCCGAAATTTCACCGTAATATGGTCATAGCCTGTTGTACCGGACACCTTGTTCCCCGTCACCGAAAAAGTCAAGCCTGGCGCTGCCATTATGCCACGCTCCAGGTCCCGATTTCATTCTTCACAAAAACCTTTACAACCTTGGCGCCATCGCCGGGCGCCACCGTCTCCAGATCGGCGCCCGTGATGGTCACCTGGATGTTGGTCGCAGCTGGGTAGTTGCCCGCGCTGCCGCTGGTATTGGCGGACCCCGCTGTGGTGGGAATCACCGTCCCCGCCTCCTGGGTCGAGCTGCTGGCCGGCACCACACAGACCTTGTACTCAGCAAATGCCACATCCGCTGTAAAGTTGATGACCGCCTGGTTGTATCCCGCAACCTTGGAGATCCGGCTTCTGTCTGGCCCCGTCACTGTGACCACCGGTACCACCGTGTTCAGGGTGATTGTATCCGTCACCGCCTCCGACTCATTGCCAACATCGTCGCGGACCTTGATTGAGACGGTCTTGAGTCCGTCGCCGGTGGGCAGCGTCACGCTCTTGGTGCTCGCATAGGTCTCCCAGGACGCTGCCGCCTCCTCTGCTACGCCGTCAATGCCCCAGATCTTCATCTGATAGCCCGTGGTGGCCTCGTCCGTCAGGCCGACCGTCAGCTTCACCGTTGTGGTCGTTGTATACAGCGCGCCGTCGTTGATCGCCAGGGTCAGTCCCTCTGGCGCCAGTGTGTCTAAAGTCAGGTTAAAATAACTCGCCATTCTTATCGCTCCTTTTGCATATCCAATTCTATATATACATATCCGCCGGGCCTTGTGTAGACGATTTTTTCCCCAAGCCGGATGCTCTTGATGCGCATTTCACCAGCAAATATGGCCGCAATTTCATCATTTGCAACCGCAATCATTTCCGTCACCCCCTGATAAAATAGAGGGTTTTGGCGTCCTTTGTCGGCAGCGCCTCATACTCTGCCAAATCCAGACCCCGTATTGTGCTGATCTCGTCAGATGCAATGCCACCGCCGCTGCCGCCTCGGTTTGCCTCATTGATGGCGCCTACCAGTGTGTCCTTGTGCTCCGTTGTCAAGCCGGCCATCTCGCCGATCATGCCCAGAATCTTCTGGTAGGCATCCGGAGTGGGGGCAGACGGTTCTGCTCCCATCGTTACCCCCTGCTGAATCACACCAAGGTCTGCCCAAATTGTGGGGAGCACAACGGTTTCGCCCTTTGTGCCGAACACCCCCACCTTCAGCCGTTTGTTGGGTTCTTTCATCACTTCCCACGGAACTTGGCACTGATTGGTCTCATCAAGCGGAATCGAAATGATCTCCGTCCCATTGGTAAATACGGCCACCCTATCAATTTCGTTCCAGTCCTCGTTAAATCCGAATTCCACGGAATAGACATTGGCAGAGCCGCTGGTCACCAGCTCCTTCTGCAAAACTTCTAAGTTGCTCTTATCTGCTTCCAGGATTAACATACCATCACCTCAAATCTGCTGCCCATCTGGGCAGCTCTTTTGTTTTGGAGGCTACCCCTCCAGTATTCGTTTTAGCACCACAGCCAGCTCCTGCCGCGTGACAGCGCCTTTCGGGTCAAACTTCTCGCCCTTCCCCTGCATCAGACCGTGTTCGACACAGTACTCCACCGCGTCCTTTGCCCAGTCTGCAATCAAATGCGCGTCTGTGAATGTCATCTGCTCCGCCTCCCTGTACTTTTCAATGTCGACCTCTCCCGGCTCCGGCAGCACCACCAGCCCGAAGCCGGAGCAGCTGTCCCTTCCTTCCTCACCGATGTCCTCGCAGTGATCCCGGAAGAACTGTACCATCCCCGCACGGCTCAGCGGCCTGCCGGTCTTCTGAAGAAACAGCTCGTCCACCAGACACGCCATCCCGCACAGCCACGGCGCTGCATACGAGGTCCCCGCCAGAACCTCCCCGCGATCTGCTGGATCTGTCGCCCCAATGCTGACCGCCGGATTGCCCGGCGCGGCAAAATCGACCAGCTCCGTCTGACTTGTGTACCCTGCCGGAGACACTCTCGGCCCGCCGATCACCCTGTCCGAGCGCAGCACCTCCGCAGCGCCCACCCCGATGACCTCCTCCAATTCCAATATCCGGCTGTAACGCTTCTCTCCCTCGTTCCCCGCCGACCAGAACTCCTTCAGCCACGGCCGCGCCGCCAGAACTGCCCCGTGCTTCTCTCTGGCGGTCTTATCGTTCTCCACCCGGGAGAAAAAGACATTCGTGATCTGCTTCTCGTCGATCACCGGCAGGCAGTCGTCAAAGAAATCCCAATGTTTCTGCCCGCCCTGCAGGCTGGTGTTGGTGGAGAAGGAATAGAGGGTTGCCTCTGGGGCCACCTGGAAAAAGGTCGCCGCCGTCTGGATGGCATGTTCACTGCCGGCGCGGTCCAGCACATGGACAATCTGACCGCCCGCATCATATTTGGCAGTGTCCACATTCTCCCCCGTGCCGGCCACGATCCCCGCGCCGTAATACCCTTTTTTGTGCCACTTCTCAACCCCGGTCACACGCCGCAGCCATGTGTTGCTGTCCAGTAAAATATTTTTCATTGAATCACCTCTATGATACTGGTGCTGGGAATGGCGGTGGGGTGAATCCTTTAATTGCAATCGCCATATATGATGCTTCTCTAAAATTCAAATTAGTCCCGGCTGAGAATGTTACACTTCCATTGCTAAAGGTAGTTGTTAAATAAATCGCGGGGTCATCATCAGGGTATCTTGGACAAATATAGGTGTTTGCAGCCATTCTATACTCAGATGGTGTTGCAATAATACTTTTTATGTGGTTTGAATAGTTACCTGGATTATTGCACTTAAATAGCATGATACAATCTGGCAAAAAAGAAAAACCTGAAACTGTAAATACTTTTGTGCTGTCTGTAAGTTCTACAATTTTAGTTTCGATTTCTGCTCCTGTCTGAATGTTTCCCACCAGATTTGCCATCTGCCGAAAAGGTGTATTTGCTGGTACCGTTACACCTTTTGCGGTAAGCTGTGTTTTCAGGGTATCTTTCGTACCTTGAAGATATTCCAACTTTTGCGCTGTCGTTCCCATCAGATCACCTCACCATTTATGGCATCCAGGGCACTGTTGATATCCCCCACGAGGCCGTCCACATAAGAAATACTCGCTTTCGCATTGAGCTGCGTCTGAAGATTGGAGGTGACACCGTCCAGATACCCCAGTTCTGTACTTGTCACCGCACTCACTGCCACCTTGCCGCTACCGTTGGAAATCAGCGCCCGGTTCGCCGTCAGGTTGCTGCTCACAATCGTGCTGGCACCGCCCGTCACAGTCGCCTGTTTCCCGTCCAGCGCTGTCTGGGCTGCCGTGCTGATTGGCTTATCTGCATCTGCCGTGTTGTCCACATTTCCCAGTCCCACCTGCGCCGCCGTCACCCCGTGGGGGTTATCGGTCCGGCCGGTATGTGCCGCAAGCGCGGTCTGCACCCTTGCGGCCTCTTCTGCCGCTGTACCCGCCGGATCATAATCCATAGCCGGCAGCTGGGCTGACGGGATCTTTCCGTCCGCTCCAAGCGCTGCCACGCCGCCCGCTGCGCCCTTCTCAGCCAGCGGAACGGAGGCTGCCCTGGCCGCCTCTGCCGCTGCACCGGCCACACTGTCCGCATAGGAGAATACATCCTCCGCCTTCCTCTGGGGATCATAGACGCCCGTCAGCATGTCTCCTGTCCCCGATCCGGCAGGGCCGGTGTCGCCCTTCTCGCCCTTGTCTCCCTTTTCACCCTTTGGGATGGCAAAATTCAAAACAGCGGCTGCCGTTGTGCCGGCGTTCGTCACCGAGGCTGCCGCACCCGGCTCCAGCGTGGTCACACTGCCCACCGCAACAGTCGCCGCTGCGCCGGGCTCGCCCTTTTCCCCCTGCTGGCCCTGCGCGCCGGTGGCGCCTCTTTCTCCCTTGTCTCCCTTTGGAATTCCAAACTGCAGCTTGGTCACACCGCCGCTTGTGGTCTTTGTGACCGTCGCATCCATCCCCTCTGCCAGCGTCTGGGCCTCCGCGGTCATGTTCTCTATTGCGTGCTGCGCCGCCGCTGCATGCTGCGCCGCAGCCTGGGCCGAGACGGCCGCGCTGTCCGCCGCCGTCTTGCTCGCAGCCGCGCTCTCTGCCTGGGTCCTGGAAATCTGTGCTGCGGCCTGCGCCTCCGTCTGGGCCGAGACGGCCTGATCTGCCGAGGCCGCCGCCGCATCTTCGCTGGCCTCTGCCGCCGTCCGGGCCTCTGAGGCGCTCTGGGCTGCCTGGGCGGCAGCAGCTGCCCCCTGCCGGGCCGCCTGGGCATCCGCTGCGACCGCCTGCTGCACCAGCTCTGCCGCCGCCTGGGCCGTCTGCTCCACCGCACTCTGGGCCGCCTGGACGGCGTAGTCCTGGATGCCCTCTGTCAGAGCCTCCAGCTGCTCCGGCGTGAAATCCTCGTATAAAAACGGATCGCCCTTGTCGCCCTTCAGGCTGGCGACCCACTCCGCCTCGGTGCCCGCAAATCCCAGCTTGACCGCAATGGCATAGGCGCTCAGATAGTAGCCCTTGAAGCAGGCCAGCGTATCCTGCGGCCGCAGCGTCTCCGCCACCCACCGCACATAGTCGTTGAGGTTCCGGTTGAACATCTGCATACAGTTCTCATACCGGTCGTACTCCTCCTGCTCATAGCAGATCATGGCCTCCAGGTAGTACCGGTAGAGCCGGTCGTGGGGCGGCTGGACGATCAGCTCCGGATCCTGATCGTCGGCGCCGCCATACTGAACCACATCCTCCAGCGACAGCCGCAGCACATCCGTCTGCACCATGCCCTCTACTTCATTCACCCAGGCCGTCTTGACCTCGTCGGAGAAGCTGTTCTTTTTCAGGCCGTCTACAAAGCGCAGCAATTGTTTCAGTCTCATCTCTTCACCTCGTCACTGCCGGGACGCAGGCGCGCGCAGGGCGCACAGCTCCGGCTGCTTTACTTCGTTCCGTGGACGGGACGGAGACCCGCTCCGCCCCGTCCACTGTCTCACAGGGTTGCGCCCGCGTCCAGGCCGCTGGCAATCATGCCGCGGAAGTCCACGAAGCCGCCGCCGAAGCGCATGTAGCCCTTCCACTTGTTGGCGTCGTTGTCGGCCAGCTCCGAGCGGACCTCCAGCGGCACGCGCTCCTGCCAGACGGCCACATCGCCGGTCTGGTTGAAGCGGCTGTCCAGGATGATCCAGGGCGCGTCCAGGCCGCCGAGGAAGTCGTTGAGGTACGGCCAGACCAGCACCCGCCAGTTGCCGAACAGGTAGTTGTACTTGTTCTCCGTGCCCGGCTCCAGGTGGGAGGCGATGGCCGCAAACACCTCGTCCTTCAGCTCCGCCAGGTTGGGGATCAGGATGGTGTCCGGGCTCAGGCCCAGCGTCTCACCGTTGTCGCCCTTCATGTTCTGCATGGCCGTGGCCGCCTTGCCCAGGGCATCTTTGGAAAAGGCGTCGGTGTAGGCGTTTACAATGGTGTCGCCGGACACCTTCGCCTTGTGGGCGTTGGAGAACATGCAAAGCCCGTCGGCAGACTTGGCGCTGAAGGTCTGCCCCTTCATCTGGAAGCCCTCCTGCTGCTGCAGCGCCGTGCCCAGCAGCTGTGCAAAGAAGCGCTCCTGGGTGCGGTAGGCCGCCTGGATAAAGCCCTCCGGCTTTTTCTTGAAGTCCACCAGCTTGCCGTCGTCGACCATCTCGCGGGAGATGGAAAAGCTGGACTTCCAGGTGTAGTTGGGGATGGTCTGGAAGTAGCCCTCCTCAAAGCCGTTTGTGGGATAGGCGCCGTTTTCCGGCGTCAGCTCGAAGTCGTCCATGCCAGTCAGGCCGCCGTACCCCTCGGCCCAGTGGGTGGAGGGCCGCTTGATAAAGACCTCCTTGGCGATGGAGGCCTGTTCAAAGGCCTCGCCGCGCTTTTGCAGATAGGATGCAATGGGCGCCTGAATTTTACCGTAGAGGGCGTTGAGCCGCTCGCTGCCCTCGGAAAGAATGATATTGGGCATCTAAAGTTCCTCCTCTCAGAAATGCACCCGGACACGGTCGCCGGCGGCCTTCCCCTCAAAGGAGACCACCTCCGCCACGCCGCTGGTGCTGGTCGCTGTGATCTTTTCCCCATTCGCGTCCAGCGTGTACCTTGTGCCGGCCGCAATCGAAGCGGACGCCTCCGCCAGCTCCGTCTCATAGAGCGTGTCTGCCGACACCCGGATGACCGGCACCATCTGGCCCGCCGCAGAGGCCTCCACCTCCTGCATGCAGATAAACTCCGGCATTGTAGCGCCGGAGGCGATGTTCAGCGTACCGCCGGAAAACGCCAGCGCGGTGCCGACATGCAGGCGCTTGTCTGCCGCAACCGGCTGCAGCTCCCACGGATCGGGCTGTCCATCCAAATATTTTGCTGGGATCAACATAAAATCCTTCCTTTCTCCTTGACCAATTCTGTTTAAACTAAAACCGCACCCCAAAGGCTCCCCCTCGAGGGGGAGCTGGCGCGGCAAAGCCGCGTCTGAGAGGGGGAAAATCCCCCATCCCGCTCCGCTTTTCCCCCACACACTGCCGCGGCACCTCTCAGTCCGCTTCGCGGCCAGCTCCCCTCAAGGGGAGCCTCCACACTGCGCGCACCCGAAGGCTCCCCCTCGAGGGGGAGCTGGCGCGGCGAAGCCGCGTCTGAGAGGGGGAAAATCCCCCATCCCTCCTCCGCGCTCCCCCACACCGCCGCAGCCGACGCTCGGCCCGCAGCCGACGCTCGGCCCGCAGCCGGCGCCCGGCCCGCAGCCGATCCCTACCGGTACCACTTGTTGTACTCTCTCTGGATCTGCTGCGTCGACAGGCTTGGATCCATGGCCCGGTAGAGCTCCATCACTTCCTTCGGCACAGCGGGCAGTTCTCCCGTGCCGCCGCCCAGCGGCGCCAGATGGTCCTTGCTGGCCGCCGCACTCTGGGTGCGCTGCCGGGCCGCGCGCCGCTGGGCAAGCCTGCCGGCATTGGCCAGCTGAAACGCCTCCAGATAGGAGAGGTTGTTCTGCTGCACATAGTTTGCAAACACAGCGCCCGTCTCTGACTTCAAAATGTCCTCCAGGCCGTGAATGCCCGGATCCAGCTTCCGGATCTGCGCCAGCTCATAGTCCACCTGCTTTTGAAACTGTGCCTGCTGCGCCGGATCCGCCGCCGGCTCCGGGCTCTGCGTCTGCTCGGACGCCCCGTCCTTCTGCGCGCTGCGCGCATACCACTGTTCAAAGTCCTCAAAGCTCTCCATCCGCCTGTTTTCGCGATAGGGGTCCTTCATGCCGACCCGCGCGAAAAACGACTGCTCCTGGGCCTTGAACTGCTCCTGCGCCTCCCGGCGCGCCTGCTCCGCGGCGGCGCGGATGGCCTGCTCCGTCTCCGGCGGCATGCCCTCCGGCGCTTCCGCCGGCGCCCGGCCCTCGTCCGAGGCCGGGCCCGCGGTCTCGGCCTCCACCTGCGCCGGGGCCGATCCGGCCTCCGGCCCCTCCAGGCTCAGCGCCTCAAAATAGTCCTGCTCTTCCATTCTGAACTCCTTTGGATGTCCTTATTTCTTCTGCTCCCGTCCGCCGCGCAGATCCGTCCCGCGGACAACCCGGTTGGGGGCCTCCGCCGTGCGGCTGTGCACCGGCTGTACCCCCTGCGCGCGCGGCATGGGGGGGCGCTCTCAGGCCGGTTGGGGTGCGGCCGCCTGCGGCTCGGGCGGCTCCTGCTCCAGATACTCCCGCGTGGCCCCGGCGTCCGGATATCCCAGCCGCTCCAGCTTGGTCCAGTAGAGGATCAGGGTCTGCAGCTGGCTCGGATCGCCAAACGCGCCTGCCTGCAGGTTGGCCGCCGCCTCCTGCCACATGGCCTGCCGGTTCTGGCTCAAGGTCGCCGCCGTGTCGGTGGAGAACAGAAAATCGTCAATCCAGCGCCAGTTCCCGTCCTCGTCCCGCTCCAGGAAGTCCAGGCGGTTGAACTGGTCGTAGAGCCGTTCGCCGTGGATACCGGCGCGGACCACATCCCGCGGCTCGTCGCAGTAGGCGAGCTTGAACTTGAACAGGATCTCAAAGAGCCGGGCGTAGGCCGCGTTCTTCATCACCCGCTTGCTCTCCATCCGCCCCGCGGCCTGGGCCGCCGAAAACTGCTTTGCCACCCCGGACTGCGCCGTCGTGTCCCGCCGGCCCTGGTAGCTGTCGGTGATCCCCAGCACCCGCCGCGACTCCTCGTAGACCTGGCTCAGATACGCCATCTCATACTGCAGGTCGCCGGAGAACTGGTAGACATCGATCAGCTGCTTCTCCGCCGCGTTCTCCAGCACCCAGACGCTGCCGTCCTCCGACGAGGTGGGCATGTGGGTGCTGGCCGGCTTGGTGATGACGCTGCCGGCCCGGACCAGCCGCTCGATGATCTTCTGCTCCAAGCGGTTGACGGTGTTCTGCTGGTCGGCGATCTTGTCCACATCGCTCTCCCCCAGCAGCCGCCCAAATACCGAGACATTCTTCTGCAGCACCACCGGGAACACATCCGGCTTGTAGACCGGCACCTCCTGCAGGGTGTAATAGATGGTCTGCCCCGTCTCGTCCGTCTCCTGGACCGCCTCCTCGCCCGGCTGGGGGAGATATCCCTCCGGCGCGGGCAGCAGAAGCAGCTGGGTCTGCTCCTGCCGGTCCTCAAAGCGCGTGCCGCCGCAGCTGGGGCAGACGCCCGGCACGGCGCTGCGGGCCTGTCCCTGGGGCGTGCCGTCATAGGTGGGCAGATCCAGCGCCTGGGCGTTTTCAAGCTGCGGCGCGCCGCACCTGCTGCAGTGCCGCAGCCGGCGGGCCTGGTAGTCCTCCAGATCCACCAGCACGGTGTCCCCCACCCAGGAGAACATGCCGATGCCGCCCTGCCCATTGCGGTAGTAGACCACATACTGGGTCACAAGCTCGTCCGTCCCCGCCGTCTCGCCGCTGGAGCGCAGCGCCGGGTCGCGCTCCGGCTCGTCCGAGACATCCACGCCATAGCGCGCGCGGATAAAGGCCTTGCTCTGCGCCAGCTTCAGGCCGACGGCGTCCATGTCGTCGAGGCCCGTGTAGACCCCCTCCTGCGGCACCAGCTTCTTCGGATGCTGCACCGTGAGAACCGTCTCGCCCACCGTGTGCGGGGTTCTGCGCTGGTTGTCCCACTCCACCAGAAACAGCCCGCCGCCCTGAATGGGCACGGTCCGCTCCTGCATGTCGTTGAGCTCCTCCATGGGCAGCCGGTCCAGCTCATTTTTGAGCATGGCCTCAATGATGCGGGCCAGCGGCTCGTCCTTCTCGCGGCGGGCCGTCACCTTGGGCGCCGGAATGGTGGAGTCGATCTCCGACTCGATGTTCTCTGCGACAATATTCCACACATGGCTGGTTTTGCGCGCCGCTCCGTCCGCGGCCCGGTCGTTGTCCGTGAGGGGCCGGAGCGTGTGCGCGCCGCGGTAGAGCCGCTCGCGCCGGTCCATCTTCTGCCGCTCCAGCTGCCAGGCCTCGTCGTGCTTCTCCATCCAGGCCTGCCACTTTCGCAGGCGGTTGATTCTCTTTTGCTTTCCCATCGCGGCCATCCGCTCCTTTTCTCCGCTTTCTACCCCCCATTTTCCACGCATGGCCTGCCCGTTATCACACACTTTCCGGCAAACAAAAAAAGCGCCCCCTGAAGGGGGCGCCAAATCGGGCGGCGTCTGCGCAGCGGCAGGGACCGCCAGACGGCCACCTCTCCGCCGCCTGCGGCGGCACCTCCCCTCCAGGGGAGGCATGCGAACTGCACAGCACCAAAAAAGGCTCCCCTTGAGGGGAGCTGGCCGCGAAGCGGACTGAGAGGTGTCTGTTGTGGGATGGTGCAACGGAGCCACCTCTCCGTCATGGCTACCGCCATGCCACCTCCCCTCCAGGGGAGGCTATGCGGACTGCACAGCACCCAATAAAAAGGCTCCCCTTGAGGGGAGCTGTCGGCGGAGCCGACTGAGAGGTGTCACAGCACGCCCATAAAAGTAAGAGGCCCCTCGGCGTGAGGGACCTCCTATTTTTCTAATAAATCTAATAAAATATGAACGAAAGTATGCAATTTCTGCGAATCCGTATGATCCAAAACATCATTTATGCGATTTAATTCATCAGGCGGAAGCTGCTTTAACTGATTGTAAAGCTTTCTGAGTGCAGCCGGATCCTCCACATTTGGATTAAAAAACTCATACGGCGTCACTTCAAAATAGTCACAGATATCTAAAAAATTGCTCATATGCGGAAGTGCAATGCCAGCTACAATATTGTGGATGTAGCTATGGCCCTTCCCCAGCGCAAAACTCATTTCCCGCTCAGAGACATCTTTCTGCATTCTCAGTTCTGTAATACGGGTTCGGATAAACTGGGCCCCGCTCTTTTTCATTTAAGCGCCCCCATTTCATACAAATATTATAAAATGGGTTATTAAAATATATTCTGAACAATTAAGTCGAATATAAATATTATTTATTGAAATATCTTAATTATTATGTTATTATGGCTTTGAAATAAAAACGATTGAAGCTCCTTTTTCTATTATGCTCCTTCCCGAACACCTCTCCGTCATGGCTGCCGCCATGCCACCTCCCCTCCAGGGGAGGCTATGTGGACTGCACAGCACCCAAAAAAGCCTCCCCTTGAGGGGAGGTGCCGCCAAAGGCGGCGGAGAGGTGTTGCCGCACTCCCATAAAAAGCAAGAGGCCCCTCACACGAGGCGCCTCCTATTTTTCTAATAGATCTAACAAGGTTCGGAACTGTTCAGGTTTCAGAGTTTTCAGTATTTTTAGCAGTCTCTGCAAATCGCCGCCGCATAGGCGCGTAAATTCTATCATAACTTCACGGGACAGATTTGAATTACTGATATCTGGATCAAAAAATTCTGCTGGTGTAACATCCAAATATGTACAAAGTAAAAAGAAATTTTCCATTTGTGGAAGCGCAACGCCAGAAGTAGCATTGTGAATAAACGCGGGAGACTTTCCCATGGCCAAACTCAGTTCTCGTTCCGAATAATGGTTGTCCATGCAAAGCCGAATTAAACGATCCCGGAACAGCTTTTTATAGGCTTCTGTAGAATCTACTTCTTCTCCCTCTTTTATACTCAAACGATCCCCTCCAATGATTCAAAATAAGAGTCTCTCCACCTAAGAGGGACTCTTATTTTTCTTTCCATATTTATAATCATAGAGCATATCAACCAGTATATTCATTTGGTCAATTCCCATTTCATCAATAATAGAGTTTAGCTTTTCCTTATGCTCTAAGTCCAAGTTGCTCAGATGATCGGTAAATTCATTTTCAATCAGTTTTTCTCGCCCAGGACCGTTTTCAGAAAACAGTTCCGACGGCGTAATATGAAAATACTCACAAATCTCTAATAGGGCATCGATATGTGGTAGAGACAGGCCCCTTGTAATCTGCCCAATATATCCTCTGCTTTTCCCCAATTCAAAGCTCAATTGCCGCTCGGAAATATTTTTCTCATCTCGCAATTGATCAATTCTCTTCCGAAGCAATTCTGTGTAGTAACGCTTATAGTCATATTCCACATACCTCACCCCGATTCTATCCACTCTGGTCTTCCCATTTTTATAATGTATTCAGGATTTAACTTCTGTTTTATCCACTTTATATTCTTCTTTCTTTACAACTTCGAGCCCCAAACGGATTAATTCCGTTGTAGCTTCTGACCGTGTCTGAAATCGGTGCTCAAAGCGAAAATCCTCAATTGCTTTGAACATTTCATCATCAACAGAAATCATATACCGCGCTCGCTTAGTTGCCATCCGTATCACCTCCAACAGTGTATATCATATCATAGTGATACTTTGATGTAAAGATGGGTATTTTTTTCAAACAGATTGACAGTGTATCACTGATACTGTATAATCTTGTAAGAAACACTGATTCTTTGATACACCATCAAGGGGGGAGAAAATTATGGCACTTTATCAGAAGCGAGCCATGATTAGCTTGCGGCCCGAATGGGAGCCAGAGTTAGAAAAGCTCAAAAAAGAAAAATTTTACAACACCACCCAGGCAGAGATGTTTCGATATTTAATCCGCCTTGGCTTAAATAGTTTGAAAAATGATGCAGACAATACAATCCCATTCCAGGAAAAGCAAAAGGACATCTAAACTTCAGATGTCCTAAAAATTATTAGTTTTAGTTGTTATTGGGAGAAACAAGAACAACACGGCAGCTATGGAGGGTTGCAGCCCTCCATAGCCTGCGCAGGCGAAGTAGGCGCCTACACAACAGGATTCTATCCCG
>JAHZEE010000110.1:0-2496 GCA_019421975.1 Clostridiales bacterium
CGGTCATCTACGCAGAGGAGACGCCGTTCCTGTTTGAAGGCTGGGAGGACGCCAAGGAGGTACTGACGGGCGAACTGAGCCACTACATCACGGACGATTTCGAGGCGGCCTCTGGTATGAAGATCGCGGCCATCACGGTCAACGGCTTCCGGCAGTTCTCCTCCAACAAGACCATGAACTCGCTGGAGGAGTTTAAAGGCCAGCGGATCCGTGTCCCCAATGTTCCCAACTATATTGAGATGGTCGAGGCGCTGGGCGCCAGCCCCATCGCCATGTCCCTGACGGACCTGTTTACCGCGCTGGAGCAGGATGCCGTGGACGGACAGGATAACCCCTATCCGACCGACTGGTCCAGCTCCTTCTACGAGGTGCAGGACTACATCCTGGAGTCCAACCACATGTTCTCCCCGGCCAACTGGGTCATCAACGCCAACTTCTACAACAACACGCTGACCGACGCCCAGCGCGAGGCGTTCGACAAGGCAGTTGCCGAGGCGGCCGCCTACAACTGGGAGATCTCCGAGCAGGCCAACGAAGAGGCAAAGCAGAAGCTGATCGACGCCGGTGTGGAGATCACGGTGCCGGATGAGGCCTATAAGGCCCAGCTGCAGGAGGCCATGAATCCTGTCTATGACTGGTACTTTGCTGAGGTAGAGGGCTCCGAGGAGTTCATCAAGGCGGTCTGGGAGTATCAGGGAAAGACGGCTGAATAAAGAAAAAGAACAGATGATCTGGTATCTGTCCGAACAGCAAATGCCGGTTTTAAAACCGGCATTTGCTTTCGGAGGAGTCCTGGATTTGCTGAAAAGGAGCTTGTGCAATGAAATTTTTGAAAGGACTGGGGACAGCAGGCAAGTGGCTCATCGCAATGTGCCTGGGAGCCATGGTGCTGATGACCTTTATCAATGCGGTGCTGCGCTACTTTGCACATACCAATATCACCGTGTTTGAAGAGATCTCCCGTTATCTGTTTGTCTGGACAGCCTTTGCCGGCGCCATCATCGCCTATGTACAGGGCAAACATGTGGGCGTCGACGCACTGACCAGCCATCTCAAGGGACTACCAAAACTGGTGGTACAGCTGATCGCCGAGGGCCTGATCCTGGTCTGCTGCGTCGTGATCGGCATGGGGGCTGTGCCCTACTTCATGATTACTTATTTTACGCCGGCCCCGGCCAGCGGCCTGCCCATGGGCTGCGTCACCATCGTGGGTCTGGTGCTCACGGTGGCCCTGACCATCATCACCATCCGGGATATTGTCCGGATTGTGAAGCAGTACAGAGAGGGGGAGGCATAAATGGGTGCAGTCGTAGTTTTTCTGGCGAGCCTCGCCATCACAATTCCGCTTGGCGTCCCCATTGCGTTTGTCCTGATCCTCTGTGCCATTGCCCTGATGCAGTTTTTGGGCCACACGGACATGACGATTATCACCCAGAACATGATTATGGGCGCCAACAACGCCAGCCTGATGGCCATTCCGTTTTTCATGCTGGCCGGTGAAATTATGTCCCGCGGCGGCCTGTCCACGCGCATTGTGGATTTTGCCAATATCCTGGTCGGCCGGGTCCGCGGCGGCCTGGGTTATGCAGCCATTCTGGCATCCATGATTTTTGCTGGCCTGTCCGGCAGCGCCGTGGCAGATGCAGCGGCCCTGGGCGGTATCCTGATTCCCCTGATGGTCAAAAATGGCTACAGCAAGGAGCGCTCCACCGGCGTCATCTGCTCCGGTTCTGTCATCGCACCCATCATCCCGCCCAGTATCCCCATGATTGTCCTGGCCACCGGTACGGGATTGTCTGTCACCAAGATGTTTATGGCTGGCTTGATTCCAGGCATCATCCTGGGCCTGTGCCTGATGGTCTGCTGGACCATCTGTGTCAAGAAGGACGGATACGATGATCGCCGGACCTATACCAAGCAGCAGGTCGTCCATATTCTGCTGGACTCCCTGCCGGCTCTGTTTATGCCAGTTCTGATTGTCGGCGGCATTCGCCTCGGCATCTTCACCCCGACAGAGGCGGGGGCGTTTGCGGTGGTCTATGCCCTGCTGATCTCCCTGTTTGTCTACCGGGAGATGAAGCTGAAGGATCTGGCAAACATCTTTTTGGAGGGCGCCAAGAGTACCGGTATCGTCATGTTCATCGTGGCTGCAGCCTCTGCAGTCGGCTGGCTGATCACTGTGGCCCAGATCCCTGCCAAGGTGGTGGAGTTCCTTGCGCCGCTGATTGCCCACCCGCTGGCCCTGCTGCTGGTCATCAACCTGTTCTTGTTCATCATGGGCATGATTATGGACCTGACGCCCAACATCCTGATCTTCGGGCCGATTCTGGTTCCTGTGGTACAGGCGGCGGGCATCGACCCCATCGTCTTTGGCGTCATTATGGTTCTGAACCTGACCATCGGCCTGATTACTCCGCCCGTTGGTACCGTTTTGTACCTGGGGTGCAGCATTGCAGACATCTCTTTTGCCAGGGTGGTCAAAGGTGTCCTGCCATT
>JAHZEE010000110.1:2506-5996 GCA_019421975.1 Clostridiales bacterium
CATAGCACTGTTGCTGTTTACCATATTCCCGCAACTCATCTCCGTTCCGATGGGCTGGCTCACTTAAGGAGGCATCACCATGGCTGTATTTTCCAAGGAGGCTGCGGCATTCCCGCTTCCCGTTTTTTACAAGGTACAGCAGATCATTCCGGATGAAAAGCTGGAGGATATTCCGGGCACCATCGCTGCGGAGATGGGAAAAGAGGAGATTCGCAGCCGGCTGAGGGCCGGAACGACAGCGGCCGTTCTGGTGGGAAGCCGCGGCATTGACAATCTGGCGCTCATTGTGCGTACCGTGCTCGACCAGCTGAAACGAGCCGGCGTTCAGCCGTTCATCATCCCTGCCATGGGCAGTCACGGCGGCGGTGTCGCGGAGAATCAGCAGCAGATCCTTGCCGGCTATGGCATCACAGAGTCGTCCATGGGGGTGCCGGTGCGCGCCTCCATGGACACCATCCAGATCGCGACCTCTAAGACCGGCATCCCGGTGTATGCAGACAAAATTGCATGCAGTGCGGATTACATCATCCCGATCAACCGGATCAAGGTCCACACGGATTTCAAGGGCCCCATTGAGAGCGGGCTGTGCAAGATGCTGGTCATTGGACTGGGCAAGCACACCGGCTGCAGCCGGGTTCATCAGGAGGGCTTTCGGAACTTCCCGCGCGTCATCCCAGAGGTGGCAAAGGCGGTGCTGGAGGTCGCCCCGGTCCCATTTGGAATCGGCATCATCGAAAATGGCCATGACCACACCCACTCCATCGTCGCCGTGCCCGGCGACAAGATCCTGGAGCGGGAGCCGGGCTATCTGGAGCTGTCCAAGCGGCTGCTCCCCACCTTGCATTTTGACCAGCTCGATGTTCTGGTTGTCGACCAGATCGGGAAAAATATCAGCGGGTCCGGCATGGACCCCAATATCACAGGCCGGGTTGCCGGCCGGGACGCAGGGCCGTGGGAATTCAATGCGCCCCGGGTCTCCCGGATTGTCACAAACCGGATTGCGGCGGAGAGTCACGGAAACGCGGTGGGCATGGGCTGCGCCGATTTCACCACGCAGGCGCTGCTCAGAAGTGTGGACTTCGAGGTGACCTTTGCCAATCAGATCGCCTCCTGTGTGCCGGAAAATGCGTTTACGCCGGTGGCAATGCCCACCGAAGAGGACGCGCTGCGGGCGGCCATTGTCACCTCCCGCTGCCCTGACTGGTCCAGAGCCAGGGTGGTCAGAATTTTGGATACGCTGCATTTGGCAGAGATCGAGGTCTCGGAGAGCCTGCTGGACTACTGCAGACAGAACGAGCACTTTATTGTCCCGGAGACCATTTGACCAATTACATCTACTCTTTCTCAACCTTTCTCCATAAAAACACAGGCGTCCGAACATTCGGACGCCTGTGTTTTTTACACCAGGAGCAGGACCAGCAGGACGGTGAGCAGAGAGAGCAGTGTGGAGAAGAAGACTGCGGCAGAGGCAAATTTCGCATCTCCATTGTACTTCTCCGCCAATATGGCGGTCGTGCTGGCAGCTGGCATGGCAGCCAGAAGCACGGTGACGCCGGTGACCAGTGAATCGATCTTTAAAAGGGTCAGCACTCCCAGCACTGCCAGTGGAATCAGAAGCAGCCGCACGGCGCAGTAGCAGAGAATCCGCCTCCAGTGGAGCTCATGCAGCTGGATCTCAGCTAAAATGGAGCCGATGACCAGCATGGAGACGCAGGTGGTGCAGTCGCCCACATAGTGCAGCGTCTTGGAGACAAACACCGGCAGGGGAACGGGCAGCAGCAGGACTGCAAATCCGATCAAAACGGCGATGATGCACGGATGGGTGATGAGCTTTTTGAGCACGGCCTTACCGCTGGTCCGGGTGTAGAGGCTCACGCCCGCGCTCCACATGATGACCCGGATGGGCAGCATGGCCACAGAGGCGTACAGAAGGCCCATCTCGCCGAAGATGCCCTCTGCCATGGGGTTGCCCAAAAAGCCGGAGTTGGAGGTGATGGTGCCGTACTGCAGAACCTCCCGCGGGCCGTGGGGGACCCGGCGATAGAGCACCTTGCTCAGCGCCCAGACAAAGAGCTGTACGCAAAGAGAGATCAGCAGGATTTCACTGACCATCACCCAGATTTCACCGGAGAGCTGCAGATCGAAGGAGGCGACAATGTTGCAGGGCAGAATGAGATTGATCAGCAGATCCGACAGCCCCTGCCGGACCGAGCTGGTGATGAGATTGATTTTGCGGAAGAAAAGTCCTGCCATCAAAATAAGGAAGATGCTGATTTGCAGGTTCAGCAAGGTGGAGAAAGAGCTCATTCCTGTCGCCTCTTTTATGTAATCTTAACACAGACAGTATAGCGCAGAATGGATCAATCTTCAACCGCCGAGGGATTTTTGCCGCGCACGGTATTCCAGAGCCAGCGCCAGTCCTCTGCACTGCAGGCGCGGGAGAGCGCCACCAGAACGGTCAGCACCATCAGATAGATGCCTGCGCACAGCAGGCAGAACAGCCAGCCGGGCAGTGCGGTCCAGCCGGCGGTCAGCTGGCTGGTCAGGAAAATGGCAGCGAGTGAGCAGAGCAGAATTTTGAGCACATAGTGCAGCGGCGGGGCATAACCGGTGACCTTGACCAGGCGCGTGATGGACAGATAGAAGTTGACGGCATGGGTGGCGGTAAAGGAGAAAAAATAGCCGGAGATGCCGAACCGGGGCAGCAGGAAAAACAGAAGAATCACATCGAGCAGGCTGGTAAAGGTGTTGTAGCGCACGCAGTGAATCTGCTGGCCCAGCCCCTTGTGCATGCCGTCAACGATGGTGTCCATGTAGAGAATAAAGATGAGCGGGGCAAAAATCCGCAGGTAGTAGCCGGCGTCCGTGCTGTGGTAGAGCTGCCAGCCCAGCGGGCCGGCCACACAGTAGATGGCGCCGGAGATGGAGGCGGCAAAGAGCAGCCCCATGCGCAGGCATTTGTCGGTCATGTGCAGGATCCGGCGCTTGCTGTGCCGGGCGGTGCTGCTGGCAAGCTCCGGTACCATCAGATCGGAGAGCGCAAAGAGCACTGCGGCGGGGAACATGAGGATGGGAAAGACCATGCCGTGAATGGTACCGTAGGCGGCCATGGCGTTTTCAGAGGAGCTGCCGGAGCGGGCCAGGCCCCGCGGAATCAAAAGGTGCTCCAATGTGGACAGACCGCCGCGCAGAATGTCATTGAAGCCCACCGGAACTGCCAGACGCAGAAGCCGGCCCATCATGGAGCGCCGTGCCTGTGGGCCGGGGCAGATGGCCCGCTGTTCCCGCCAATACAGCTGCAGGATAAAGAGCAGCCCGATGGCAGATGCTGCGCCGCTGCCGAAGATCATGGCACAGCAGGCCCGCTCGATATCGCCGCCGGCCCAAAACCGGGGCAGAGACGCAGCCCAACGCCTGGAGGCGATGCGCCCGCCCGACTCCACGGCGACCAGGCGGCCGCTCGGCCCGGGGGCGGTAACGTAGCCCCCCG
>JAHZEE010000111.1 GCA_019421975.1 Clostridiales bacterium
GCCTCCTGCACATATCCGTCTTTGATTTTCCCGATCGCATGGAGCAGCTTCTCCGCCTTCATAGTAAAATCCCCTCCTGTTCCAACCGTACCTTCAATTCCCGCCGCAGCCGGAACAGCATAGAGGTCACCTTGCTCTCGCTCATGCCGTACTGGGCCGCGATCTCCCCCACGGGGCTCAGATACCAGTAGCGCCGGACAAAGACCTGTCGCTTCATCTGGGGCAGTGCCTCCAGAAACGCCTCGATGCAGGCCACCAATTGGCGTTCTTCCAGCTGTGATTCCACATTTTGACCGTCCGGCACGCACTCCTCCAGCTCTGCCAGGGCCAGCTCTGTCTGTCCCCGGCCCCGTTTGACAGCCTGATATTGCTTCCGCCGGTTGAGCGACAGATTGCGCGTGATCTTTCCCAGGAATGTGGCCAGCCGGCTCGGCTGGTGGGGCGGCATGGCGTTCCAGGCGCCGGTATAGGTGTCATTGACACACTCCTCCGCATCCTCGTGGCTGTGCAAAATGTTGTAGGAGATGTAGTGACAGTATGGACCATATTTGGCTGCCGTCTCCGCAATGGCCTGCTCCGACCGCTCCCAGTACAGTTCGACAATTCTCTTGTCCTCCATTGTTCTCCCTCCCAGTTCCCAATTGGGCCTCTCATCCATCTACACAACAAAAACAGCCGTTTCTTTCACTTTAAAAAAATATTTTAAAAGGCCCGACGGAAGATCCGTTGGGCCTTTAAATTCAGTGCCTGCGCCGCAGGGAAAAAGTCACGGCAAAGCAGAGCGCCAGATAGAGCGAGATCGTCGCGCCGGTGGAGCAGCCCACATAGTAGCTGGTGAGCAGTCCGGCAATGCTGCTCGCCAGCGCCAGCAGAATGGACCACAGGTGGTACTGCCGCAGGTTCTTTGCCACATTGCGGGCCGACGCCGCGGGCAGTACCAGCAGGGAGTTGATGACGAGCAGGCCCACCCAGGTGAGCGACAAGGTCACCACCACGGCGATACAGACTGTATAGGCCGTCTGGACCCAGCGCACCGGGATGCCGCGGGAGGACGCCAGCTGCGGGTGCACCATGGTCAGTACCATCCGGTTGGAGGCCACGATCCAGAGTCCCACGGCCAGTGCCAGCACGATGGCGAGCAGCCCAATCTCACGGGGCGACACCGAGAGGATATCGCCAATCAGATACTGATTAAATTTTGAAAAGCTGCTGCCGCCCATGGTGGCGATGAAAATGCCCAGCGCCACGGCGGACGAGGAGAACACGCCGATGATGGTGTCCGACGCCTGGTTGGTGCGGCTGCGGACAAAGCTGAACAGCAGGGCGAACAGGATCGCCAGCGCCACGGCGACCATCATCGGCTGCACCACGCCGCACAGCACGCCGATGGCGATGCCGGTGAAGGCGGAATGGCCCAGCGCGTCGGAGAAAAAGCTCATCCGGCCCGTCACAATCACCGTGGAGAGCAGGCCGAACAGCGGCGCCATGACCAGCACCGCCAAAAGTGCATTTTTCATAAAGTTCATGCTGACCCACGCAAAGGGCAGCGCGTCCAACAGAGAATACCACCAGCTCATGAGGCACCTCCCAGCCGGAAAATCTCCCGGAATTCAGGGGAATGGAGCACCTCCTGCGGTGTGCCCGTCTTGATCACGGTCTCCTTGAGCAGCACCACCGTGTCCACATACCGCTCCAGCATGGAGAAATCATGGGTCGTGATCAGAATGGACAGATCGTAGCTGCGGCGCACCTCGTCGAGCATCCCCATGACCTGGGCCATACCGTCCACATCCACGCCGGAGAGCGGCTCGTCCAGAATTAGAATGTGCGGAATCGGCTCCAGCGCCAGGGCCAGCAGCACCCGCTGCAGCTCGCCGCCGGACAGATCCCCCACGCATTTGTCAATCAGCGCCTCGCCGTGGACCCTGGCCAGACATGCGCGCACCTGCTCGCGCAGCTTTTTGGACACCGGCAGAAAGGCCGGCCGGTCGGAGATACAGCAGACAAACAGATCCAGAACGCTGATGGGATCCCCCTTGTCAAAGGCCGGGCTCTGCGGCACGTAGCCGATGCGCAGCTTCTCATGCCTGCCGGTGAAGGTGGAAAAGTCAATTTCCCCCTCATAGCTGCGCTGGCCGAGGATCGCCTTGAGCAGCGTGGATTTTCCTGCACCGTTGGGGCCGATGAGCGCTGTGATCTGCCCGCAGTGCATGTGCAGGTTGACATCCCGCAGAATCTCGTCCCCATCCAGCGTTACCGAGAGGTGCTGCACCTTGAGACAGCACGCCCCCTGGCACTCGCCGTGGGAACCGTGTTTGAATGGAATCATCCCAACGCCTCCAACACCGCATCGTAATTGCTGCGCATGGCGGTAAAGTAGTCCTGCTCGCCCATGCCGAGATCCAGGACCCCCACGCCGCAGCCCGTCTCGTTTTGTACCACCGAGGCGGCAGCAGAGGTGCTGTTCTGCTCTGTAAAAATGGCCGGCAGGTCATATTCGCGCACCAGCGCCACAATCTCCGTGAGATCCTGCGCCGAGGCCTCCGCCCCCGCCTCCTCCTCGATGGAGGCCAGAATGGTCAGGTCGAACGCCTGGGCGAAATAGGCAAACCCATCGTGGAAGGTGATCAAATCCCTGGTCTTGAGCTGCGCCAGCTTCTCCTGCCCCTCCTGCTTCAGCGCCTGAAGCTCCTGACAGTAGGCCTCCGCATTCTGCTGCAGCTGCTCCGCCAGGTCGGGATAGCACTCCGCCAGGCCGTCTGCAATATTGGCCACCATGATCTCCGCATTGTCCGGATCCATCCAGATGTGCGGATCCGCGCCGTCGCTCTCCTCATATTGGGTATGGTGCTGCTCCCCCTCCAGCAGCGCAATGCCGGAGCTGGCATCGACCACATAGGCCGCGTTGGAAAGCGCGTCATTCATAAACTCCTCCAGCCCGGCGCCGGAGAGAATCACCGCGTCTGCCCGCTCGATGGCCTCCGCCTGGCGGACGGAGAGGGAGTACTCATGCAGGCAGGACACCGAGTCGGTAATCACCCGCTCCACCTCGATGTCGGTGCCGGCGCAGATGGCCTGCGTAAACTGCGCCACGGGGTAGGTTGTCGCCGCGACCATGGGACGCTCTGGCTCCTCTGCAGAGGAACAGCCGGTGAGCGGCAGCATCAGAAAGCCAAGAATCAGCAGCGCAATTCCCACAAACAGTCCAATCAGTTTCATTTTCAAGGTATTTCCCTCTCTCTTATCCAGATAGATCTATTATACCTGATTTTGTCAAGCAGGTACAGACTGCGGGCCGGCGCAGTCCCTTCGGCTGTGCCGGCCCGCAGTCACCTGTTATGCGTAATAGTTGATCAGGCAGCCCTTGAGAATGATCTCCCGGTCCTCCTGGGTCAGATTCTCCAGCTTCAGTGCAATGGGGATCTGCTTGCCGTTCTGCAGCAGCAGGCCGTCCACACGCACCGCGCCGGACTCAAGTGCCTGGCGCACGCCGGGTACATAGAGCCGGTCGCCGGGCTGAATCTTGTAGTCGGCAATGTTGTCCACGGTAAAGGGCAGCATCCCCCAGTTGATCACATTGGAGCGGTAACGCTTGGTGGCAAAGTCCTGGCACAGATTGGCGCAGCCGCCCAGTACTCTCTGGCAGGACGCCGCCTGCTCGCGGGCAGAGCCGTCGCCGGGCTTGATCGCCATGACCAGCGAGCCCAGGCCCGTGGTGCGGGCGTCGTAGCCCGCCATGGCCGCCTGAACCTCTGCGTCGTCCGGGTTTTCGCGGCGCTTGTACTCCAGGGCCTGGATGGCCTTGGCGCGGGGCACATACTGCGGGTCCTTGCGCGAGAGGGTGAACTCCGCCAGCTTCAGGGGGTTGGAGCGGTAGGACGAGGTCTCGCCGGAGGGGATCAGCTCGTCCGTGGTGGTGACAGGGTCATAGATGGCCGCGGCCACATCCAGCAGCAGGTGTTCCGGCATGGGAATCTGAGCCGGCCAGTCGGCAATGTTGGGCCCAAAGATCAGCTCCTGCTTGGGGTCTGGCTTGCCGACGCCAAAATAGACCCGGGCATCGTAGGCGCTGCGGTCGAAGTGGTAGTCCAGCTCCACCGGGTCGACCGGCGGCTGGGGCAGATCCAGTGCCGAGGTGATGGCGCCGCCGTTCAGCGCGGAGGCCGCGATGGAACGCGCGTCCATCAGCGCCACATAGGCCACCTGGCCGTTGGTGGGCTTGCTGCCCTCGCGGTTGGGGAAGTTGCGGGTGGAGTGGCGGATGGAGAAGCCGCCGTTGGCCGGCACATCGCCCGCGCCGAAGCAGGGGCCGCAGAAGGCCGAGCGGACCGAGCAGCCAGAGGCCATCAGCTTGCCCAGCGCGCCGTTCTTCGCCAGCTCCATCATGACCGGCTGGGAGGTGGGGTACACCGACAGCCAGAACGCATCGCTGCCGACAGGCTGGCCATTGAGGATCGCAGCGGCCTGCATCATGTTCTGGAAGGTGCCGCCGGAGCAGCCCGCAATGACGCCCTGGTCGGCATAAAACTTGCCGTTGCGGATCTTGTGCACCAGGCTCTCCGGCTTTGTCTTGAGTTCAAGCTGCTGCATCACCGTCTCGTCCACCTGGTGCAGGATGTCCGTCAGATTGGCGTTGAACTCCCGGATCGTATAGGTATTGGAGGGGTGGAACGGCAGCGCGATCATGGGCTCCACCTTGTCCAGATCCACCGTCAGCATGGCGTCATAGCAGGCGCCGTTTTGGGGATGCAGCTCCCGGTAGTCCCCGCCGCGGCCAAGAATCGTCAATGCGTCCTGCACCACGCTGTCCGTCTCCCAGATGGAGCTCAGGCAGGAGGTCTCCGTGGTCATCACATCGATGCCCGCGCGGTAGTCGATGGAGAGGTTGGCGATTCCGGGGCCAATGAACTCCATGACGGCGTTCTTCACCAGGCCCTCCTGGAAGGTCCTTCCAATCAGTGCCAGCGCCACATCCTGCGGGCCGACGCCAGCTCTGGGCTTGCCGGTGAGATAGACGCCGACCACCTTGGGGTAGGTGATGTCATAGGTCTTCTGCAGCAGCTGCTTGACCAGCTCCGGGCCGCCCTCGCCGATGGCCATTGTGCCATAGGCGCCATAGCGGGTATGGGAATCCGAGCCGATAATCATTTTTCCGCAGCCCGCGTACATCTCGCGCATGTAGCTGTGGATGACGGACTGATGGGCCGGCACAAACTCGCCGCCGTACTTCTTCGCCGCCGACAGGCCGAAGATGTGGTCGTCCTCGTTGATGGTGCCGCCCACCGCGCACAGGGAGTTGTGGCAGTTTGTGAGCACATAGGGCAGCGGAAATGCCTCCAGCCCCGAGGCGCGGGCCGTCTGGATGATGCCCACATAGGTAATATCATGAGACGCCATGGCGTCAAATCGGATCTTGAGCTGCTCCGGATCGCCTGAGGTGTTGTGCGCCTGCAGAATCGAATAGGCCATCGTGCCGGTTCTTGCCACCTCGTAGGGGGGCAGGCCGCCGGCATCCCGCGCCGGGATCAGCTGGCCGTTCTGATAATAGGTTCTCTCATTGAAAACCTCAATCATGGGGATTCCTCCTTCGTTGCAATTGTATTTATTATACCTGTCCTGGGCAGAGATGGCAAGAAAAAATGCCAATTGCCGCATTTTTTGCGCATATCGGCACTGGAGACAAGAAAAGGCCGGCTCCCAAATTGGGAGCCGGCCTTTTAAAATCGCTTACAGCAGGCCCATCACATTGAAGGCCAGGATCAGCCCGGAGAACACGATCGAAACCGTGGAGCAGAGCTTAATGAGGATGTTCAGAGACGGGCCGGAGGTATCCTTAAACGGATCGCCCACGGTGTCGCCGACAACCGCTGCCTTGTGGCACTCGGAGCCCTTGCCGCCGTGGTGGCCGGACTCAATGTACTTCTTGGCGTTGTCCCACGCACCGCCCGCGTTGGACATAAACACGGCCATTGCAAAG
>JAHZEE010000112.1:0-4011 GCA_019421975.1 Clostridiales bacterium
CACCAAGGTCATCCGGGTGGAGGAGGAGAACTTCGCCAAGACCATCGACGGCGGTATGCGGATTCTGGAGGAGGTGCTGGCCGACCACAGGGCAAAGCAGGAGACCCTGTTCTCCGGCGCCGACGCTTTTAAGCTCTATGACACCTATGGTTTCCCCATTGACCTGACCAGTGAAATCGTGGAGGAGGCAGGCCTCACAGTGGACAAGGCCGCGTTTGACCAGCTCATGGAGGAGCAGCGGATCCGGGCGCGCAAGGCGCGGGAGGCGCTGGGAGATCTGGCGTGGGCCGGAATTGACCTGGGGCTGGACGACAATCAGCCCACAGTGTTCACCGGCTATGACAGGCTGGAGGATCAGAGCAGCATCCTGGCTGTGGTGGCAGAGGGCGAGGTCTGCTCGGCGGCGCACGCTGGAGATGAGGCCATTTTGGTGCTGGACCGGACGCCGTTCTATGCGGAAATGGGCGGCCAGGTGGCAGACCACGGCGTCATGCGCTGGGAGCATGCGGTATTTGAGGTCAACAATGTCCAGAAGAACAAGGGCGGCAAGGTGCTGCACTACGGCAAGGTGCTGGAGGGGGCGTTCTCCGTGGGGCAGACCGTAAAGGCGCAGGTGGATCAGACGCGCCGGCAGGCCATCATGCGCGCGCACACCGCCACACACCTGGTGCAGAAGGCGCTGGAGCGTGTGCTGGGCGACCATGTCCACCAGGCCGGCTCTCTTGTGGAGGAGGACGCCCTGCGGTTTGACTTTACCCACTTCTCCGCTGTGAGCCCCGAGGAGCTTCTGGAGGTGGAACGGCTCACCAACGAGTCGATTCTGGCCGGCTACCCGGTTCAAACGGAAATCATGTCCCTGGAGGACGCCAAGAAAACCGGCGCCACGGCGCAGTTTGGCGAAAAGTACGGCAGCACGGTCCGGGTGGTCAATATGGGCGGCTATTCCCTGGAGCTCTGCGGCGGCACACATCTGGACAATACCGCCAAGGCCGGCGCGTTTCACATCACCAGCGAGGGCTCGGTGGCCTCAGGCGTGCGCCGGATTGAGGCGACCACCGGCCAGAGGACCCTGGAGGATATGATGAAAATGCAGCGGCAGTTCCTGACGGCGGCGGAGCTTTTGAAGGTGCGGCCGGAGGACCTGTCGGAGAAATTGAAGCAGCAGATCAACGAGCTGAAAGAGGACCGGAAGGCCATTGAGCGCTTTAAGGTCAAAGAGCGGCTTGGAAAGGCGGACAATCTGCTGATTTCGGCCAAACAGGTACAGGGGCTGCGGATCGTCACCTCCAGTCTGGCCGATGTGGATGTCAGCGGCCTGCGCAGCATGGGCGATTTCCTGCGGGATAAGAGTCCCAACATTGTGGCAGTGCTGGCCTGCGCGCACGAGGGAAAGATCACGCTGCTGGCGGTCTGCGGCAAAGAGGCCATTGCCAAGGGCGTCCGGGCGGGCGATATCATCAAGGCCATTGCCCCCATCTGCGGCGGCTCCGGCGGCGGCAAGCCGGACTCTGCAATGGGCGGCGGCAAGGATCTGCTGAAGCTGGACGACGCGCTGGCAGCGGTGGACGATGTGGTCACACAGAAGCTGCAGGCATAAGAAAGGGAGGAACAGCGATGGAGGATTGTCTGTTTTGTAAGATCGTGGCGGGAGAGATTCCCTCCAAAAAGGTGTATGAGGACGCGCTGTGCTATGCGTTCTATGACATTGAGCCACTGGCGCCCACCCATTTTCTGGTGGTCCCCAAGCAGCATTTGGCCTCGGCTGCGGAGGTGACGGAGCAGAGCGCGGATGTGGTGGGCCATATCTACGCGGTGATTGCCGAGCTCGCCAGGTCCCTTGGCTTTGCAGACGGATACCGGGTTGTGACCAATGTGGGGCCCCTGGCAGGCCAGACGGTGCACCACCTGCACTTCCATGTCCTGTCCGGCAAACAGCTGGGGGCATTTAATTGAATCTCAAAAACCCCTGTTTCCCATTGCGGGAAATAGGGGTTTCTTATTTTCCAAAGGCCTGCTATAATGTCTTTATCTGGAATGTGACCGGGGAAGAGATACCTATGAGACGACTACTGATCTTTGCATGCGCATTTGCAGCGACAGCGCTGCTGTTTGTCTATCTGCTGCCGGAGCAGGTGGCCTATGGGCTTGCAATTGTGTTTGCACTCTGTGCATTTTGTCTGGCGCTTCTGCGCCGCAGAACGCTGCGCCGCCTGGCGATTGTGTCTCTGGGGCTGGCGGTGGGCCTGATCTGGTGCTCTGTCTATCAGCTGGTGTTCTACCAGCCGGCGGTGGATGCGGCGGGACAGACGGTACAGATCACCGCCGCGATCCAGGACTATCCCAAGCAGACGAGCTATGGCTGCTCCATGACCGCGCGGGTGGAGCTGGAGGGCCGGCAGATTCAGACGCTGCTGTATCTGCCGGAGGACGCCATGGAACTGCAGCCCGGCGACAAGGTGACGGCCCGCGCAAAGCTGCGGCTGTCCTCGGAGGGCTATACCGATGTGGTCGACAGCATTTACTACAACGCCGAGGGCGTCTTTCTCATCGCCTCCGCCAGCTCCTATGAGCGGCTGCCGGGCAGCGGTCCCACCTGGCGAAACCAGCCGACCATGTGGAATCGCGCGCTGCAGGAGCGGATTGCGCAGATTGTCCCGGCGGATGCCTCAGGCCTGATCACGGCGCTGCTGACCGGTGAGCGATCGGGTCTGAGCATGCAGCAGAAAAACGACATGAAGCGCGCCGGTATCTATCACACAGTTGCCGTATCTGGCATGCATGTCTCGATTCTGCTGGGCATTGTTCTGTTCCTGACCCGCCGCAAGCGGATGCTCTCGGCGCTGATCGGCATTCCGGTGGTGATTTTGTTTATCCTGTTTATCGGCGGCACGCCAAGTGTCGTGAGAGCCGGAATTCTGTATGTGCTGTTTTTGATTGCGCCGGTGCTGCGGCGGGAGTCGGACTCGTCGACCTCTCTGGCTGCGGCCCTGCTGTTTTTACTGCTGCTCAATCCATGGGCGGTGGCCAATATCGGACTGCAGCTCTCGTTCACCTCCGTGGCGGGCATTTTGCTGTTTGGCAGCCGCCTCTACCGTTGGGCCCAGACCCTGCGGCCGGAAAAAGAGGACCCGAACCTCCTGGACAGCTGCTTTCGGTTTGTAGCGGCCTCGTTCTCCACAACGCTGGGAGCCCTGGTCTTTACCGTGCCGCTTTCGGCGCTGTATTTCGGCACCATCAGTCTGATTGCCCCGCTGGCGAATCTTCTGACGCTCTTTGCCGTGACCATCTGCTTCACACTGGGGATTGCCGCCACAGTCTGCAGCTTTCTGCTGCCGCCGCTCGGCGCACTGCTCGGCCTGATTGTGGCCTGGCCGGTCCGCTATATTTTCTGGATGACAGCTCTGATGGCGCGCATTCCCTTTGCGGCGATTTACACCCAGTCCATCTACATTGTCTGGTGGCTGGTCTTTGTCTACGGCATGCTGCTCAGTATCCTGCTGCTGGGCGGCGTGCGGCGCCCGCTGCTGCCGCTCTGCTCCGGCGCTCTGACGCTGGGCGTGTGCATGCTGCTGGGAATCCTGCCGTTCGGATGGGCCTCGTTCACCTTTTCGGCCCTGGATGTGGGGCAGGGGCAGTGCCTGGTGGTGGACTCCAAGGGTGCGACCGCGGTGATCGACTGCGGCGGCAGCTCAGCCAGCGGCGCGGCGGATACGGCGGCCGGCTTTTTGCAGACGATGGGCTACACAACTTTGGATTTTTTGGCCCTGACACACTATGACTATGACCATGCCGGCGGCGTGGCCCAGCTGCTTCACACGGTCCCGACGCGGACCGTGCTGCTGCCGCCGGGCGGCGAGGATGAGGAACTCTACACCGAGATTGTAGAGGCGGCGGAACAGACTGGCGCGGAAGTGGAGCTGCTGGCAGACGATCTGCAGCTCACCTTTGGGACAGGCAGGCTGCAGGTGTTTGAACCGGTGGGGGCGGCTTCCGACAATGAGGCCAGCGTCA
>JAHZEE010000112.1:4021-5947 GCA_019421975.1 Clostridiales bacterium
CTTCCTCTTCTCCTTTGGAGACTATGACGCGCTGGTGACAGGGGACATGGGCACATCCAGCGAGGCGCGGCTGGTCAGACTCCACGATCTAAAGAATGTGGAGCTTCTGGTGGCGGGCCACCACGGCTCGGCCAACTCGACGGGCGAGACGCTTCTGGAGGCGCTGCAGCCGGAGACGGTGCTGATTTCCGTGGGGAAAAACAGCTATGGCCATCCGACCGAGGAGGTGCTGGACCGCATCACAGAGGCGGGCGCGCAGATCTATCGTACCGACCAGTGCGGTACCATCACAATTAAGGGGTGAGTTTGTGGCGGGAAGGACAACAGCCGAGGACGCGGCGTTTGGAAAGCTGAAGCAGGATCTTCGGCAGGGCAGCCCCGCGGGTGTCTATGTTTTTTGTGGAGAAGAGGCATACCTGCGGGACCACTATCTGCAGCAGCTGCGCAAAAAGATTGCCACCGGGCCGGCCGAGGCATTCAACTATCACCGCTTTGACGGGCGCAGCCTCTCGATGGACGCGCTGACGGGCGCGCTGGAGGCGCTTCCCATGATGGCGGAGCGGACGCTCACGGTGGTCGATGACTATGATCTGTTCAAGGCGCCCGAGGCGGAGCGCAACAGGCTCATTGCGTCTCTTTCCGATCTGCCGGATTCGACCACGGTGGTCTTTGTCTATGACACGCTGGAGTACAAGCCGGATGGACGGCTGAAAAAGCTGGCGGCCCTTTTAAAGGACAAGGCCCAGGTGGTGCGCTTTGAAAAGCAGTCCCAGCGGGCGCTGACCGACTGGGTTGTCAAACACTTCCAGGCCGTCCATAAGCAGATTGCGCCGGATACCTGTGCCGAGCTCATCTTCCAGACCGGCGGCAGCATGACGGCGCTTGCCATGGAAATTGAGAAGCTCGCGTCCTACACCGACGCGCCGGTGATTACAAAGCAGGATCTGGCAGCGGTGGTGGAGCCGGTGCTGGAGGCGGTTGTCTTTCAGATCACGGACGCGATTCGGGAGGAAAAGTTCGATCTGGCGCTGCAAAAGCTGCGGACGCAGTTTCTCATGCAGCAGGAGCCGATCCCCATTTTGGCGGCCATTGGCGGCCAGATGCGGCGGCTCTACGCGGCAAAGCTGCTGCAAGAGCAGGGAAAGACCGGGGAGCTGCTGCTGCAGCTCTTTGGAATGCGGGACTTTGCCGCCCGCAACACCATGGCCGCCGCCAGGGGGTTCTCCATGGCGTGGTGTGAAAAGGCAGTGGTGTGGTGCGCGGAGACGGACTACCGGCTCAAGACCTCCTATGATGACCCACAGCGGCTGGTAGAGCAGTTGATTTTGCGTCTGGCGGAGGAACGACGGCATGGTTAGAATCAGAGAGGCCATCGTGGTAGAGGGCCGGTACGATAAAAATTTGCTGGAACAGATTGTGGATGCGCCCATCTTTACCACAGCCGGCTTCGGCGTGATGAAGGACCGGGAGCTGCTGGAGCTTCTGCGGACGGTGGCGGTAAAACGGGGGCTGATTATTCTGACAGACCCGGACGGCGCTGGCTTTGTCATAAGGAACTACCTCAAGGGCGCGCTGGCCCAGGGAAGGGTCCTGCATGCCTATGTGCCGGATGTGGCCGGAAAAGAGCGCCGCAAGCGCCAGCCGGGAAAAGAGGGGAAGCTGGGCGTGGAGGGGATGAAGCCGGAGGTGCTCCTGCAGGCGCTGCGCCGGGCGGGCGCAACCTTTGAAGCATCAGACGCCCCGCGTCAGATGGGCGCCATGACAAAAGTGGATTTTTTTGAATTGGGGCTGACCGGAACACCCGACAGCGCCCGCCGCCGGGCTGCGCTCAAGCAGAAGCTGCATCTTCCGGCGCATCTGAGTACCAATGGCCTGCTGGAGGCCATCAACCTGTTATATACCCGAGAGGAATTGGACGAACTCCTA
>JAHZEE010000113.1 GCA_019421975.1 Clostridiales bacterium
CTCAACCCCGGTCACACGCCGCAGCCATTCATTCTGTTTCAGCAGCGTCTGTATAGTCAACACCCCCGATGATCTGCTCTGCCTGATCGCCAGTGATCCATTTCGGCGCATACCCGCGCACCTGCTCCGGCGTCAGGTTGCCCAGCACATACTGAATTCGGAGAAATTCATACATTGTCAGCACCTCCAAGCACAGCGAGCAGCGCCGCCTCCACCGCCGCCAGCCGTTCCGCCGTTGACGGTTCCGGCTCATGCGCTGTAGTCTCTGTCTTTTCGCGTTCGACCCATTCCTCTGTACCATCCGGATGGCACACCAACACCTTGATTGTTTCCATTATTTTCTCACCCCATAAATCCGCAGCACGGACCCCGCCGCATACTGATTGCTGTTGTTTGCGCCAAAGGTCAGTGTTATTTTTTTCAGGCCGTCCAGCGACAAATCTGGCAGCCAAATATTTTTCAGGCACGCACTTACCTTGTTACTGCTGCCGCTGCTCCCGCCGTACTTTCCCATTCCAAGATGCAGACCGCCAACACTGTCCTTGTTGCGGAACAATTCGATTTTCGCACCAATTCCGGAGCCGGCGTCTATGCTGTTCAGCGTAATGGACATCTCTGTATCCGCTGTGCCAGCAATGGTGGACTGATCCACCATCGCCTCATAGAGATTGGCTCCGTCATTGTACTTAATCAACGCATTTGTCGCCCCGGTATTGACAAAGCTTAAATCAAAATACAGTTGGAGCGCACCGTAGTTGCTCAGGGCCAGCTCGCTCAGGTCAAAGTCCACCTCTGCCGCCGCGCTCTGCACCGTAAAGACTGCCAGCTTGTCCAGACATCCGGCGCTTTCCAAATAATGATCCACCTTCTGAAAGTTTTCATTGACCTCATCGACATTGACGGGGTCCGTCTGGGCCCATTGCCACAGGTCCAGGTTTTCTGTTTTTGTCGCCATATTACCCTCCTGATTTCTTTTTTATTTTGTATTGCGCACAATTCCCTTTTCACCCGTGATCTCCAATGCGGCTTTTTTTGCACGGAAATGTGCAACCAGGAAAAAAAACCTCCATTTTTCCCAAATTTGGGGAACTATTTTTGTGGGTGGCGCGTCGAGAAAGGGTATGTTATAATGTGCTTGTATGACTGCAAAGGGGGAAGTTCCATGGGAAAGACGGTACTGATTGTAGAGGACGAGCAGGCCATCGTGGAAATTCTAAAATATAATCTTCAAAAAGAGGGCTATGAGACGCTGGAGGCGCTCGACGGCGAGACCGGCCTGCAGCTGGCGCAGGCGCAGGACCCGGATCTGGTCCTGCTGGATCTCATGCTGCCCAAGATGAGCGGCTTTGATGTGTGCAGCGCCCTGCGCAGCGCCGGCTCCACCGTCCCCATCCTGATGCTGACTGCGCGGGAGGAGGAGGCCGACAAGGTGCTGGGGCTGGAGCTGGGCGCCGACGACTACCTCGTCAAGCCCTTCTCCATGCGCGAGCTCATGGCCCGGGTGGGCGCAAACATCCGCCGCCGCGCCATGGATACCTCGGCGCCCGCGGCGTTGGTTCTGCAGCGCGGCCCCTTTTCCCTGAATCTGAACAGCTGCACGCTCTGCAAAAATGACGCGCCCATCGATCTGACGCAGAAGGAATTTGACCTGCTGCACTTCTTCATGGCCGCGCCCGGCCAGGTCTTCAGCCGGGAGGAGCTGATGAAGCAGGTCTGGAACTACGAGTTCTACGGGGATATGCGCACGGTGGATGTCACCGTCCGCCGCCTGCGGGAAAAAATCGAGGACGACCCCGGCACGCCGCTCTACATTCTGACCCGGCGCGGTCTGGGATATCTCTTCGCGGCCGACTGACGGCCACCCCATTGGGAAGGAGGACTGCCTGTGCGCTCGCTGCGTATGAAACTGGTGCTCATCATGGTGCTGCTGATCCTGGCCCTGATGACCGTCGTTGGTTCGTTTCTGATCAACGGCGTCCGCAACTATTATATTGATGCGTTCTACGAACAGATGGAGCGCACCTTCTCCGAGCCGTTTCTGCTGCAGCTGCAGCAGACCGCGGCGGAAAACACCCCCGACCAGCTCAAAGAGCAGGTCATGGCGCAGCCGGACCTGGGCATCGACATCTCCAACCGCAATGTCTATATTTTAGATGAGATCGGCAAGCTGCTCACCAGCTCCGACGAGAACGCCGCGGCGGTCGATGTGACCGCCAACCTGCTCACGGCCATGAACGGCGAGGTGGGACAGTCCTCCAGCATCACCAACGCCTTTATGGATCTGGCCATCCCCATCGAGACGGACAGCGGGCAGTATATTGTCTATGTCATCGACAACCAGAGCACGGTCAATGCCCTGACGGGGCAGGTCATGATGATTATTCTGCGCTCGCTGGCCATGGGCCTCATCATCTGCGTGATCCTGGCCTTCCTGCTGGCCCAGATCATGATTACGCCTCTGCAGGCGCTCACCAAGGGTACGCGCCAGGTGGCCGCGGGAGACTTCTCCCAGAAGCTGGAGGTCACCAGCCGCGACGAGATCGGCGTCCTGACCCGAAACTTCAACAACATGAGCCAGGTGCTGCAGAACACCCTGTCTGAAATTGAGAGTGAGCGCGACAAGCTCTCCACCCTGTTTCTGCACATGACCGACGGCGTGGTGGCCTTCGGGCCAAACGGCCTCGTGATTCAGTACAACCCTGCCTCTGTGCAGATGCTGGGCCGCACGCTGGACGCCACCGTCACCTTTCAGGAGCTGTTCAGTGACGAGGCCTCGTTTGAGGAGCTGCTCATGCTGCAGCGGCCCCAGTACCTGGAGGCGCAGAAGCGGGCCGGCAGCCGGGAGCTGGAGCTGTTTATGACGCCCTTCTCCGCAGAGCAGACCCCCTATGGCGCGCTGGTCGTCATCCACGATGTCACCGAGCAGCGGAAAATCGAACAGATGCGCCGGGAGTTTGTGGCCAATGTCTCCCACGAGCTGCGCACGCCGCTGACCAACATCCGCTCCTATGCCGAGACCATCATGGAGTCTGAGGGCGACATGCCGCTGCAGCTGCGCAGCAGCTTTTTGGGCGTCATCGTCAGCGAGGCCGACCGCATGACCCGCATTGTGCAGGACCTGCTGACCCTGAGCAAATTTGACTATGGAAAGATGGAGATGAACATCGCCCGCTTCCCGTTTGCCAAGGCGGTCCAGGGGGTCTATGAGGCGGTCGTGCTCGACGCCCAGAACCACGGCCATCAGCTGACACTGACGCTGCCCGACCAGCTGCCGGAGGTGGACGGCGACCGGGAGCGCATTGAACAGGTCATCATGAACATCGTCTCCAACGCCATCAAGTACACGCCCGACGGCGGGCAGATCGACATCACCGCCGGGATGGAGGACAAGCAGGTGTTCGTCCGCATTTCAGACAACGGCATCGGCATTCCGCAGAAGGATCTGCCTCGACTGTTCGAGCGGTTTTACCGGGTGGACAAGGCCCGCTCCCGCGCCTCCGGCGGCACAGGGCTCGGCCTCTCCATCGCCAAGGAGATTCTCAATCAGCACCATGGAGAAATCGCCATCGATTCGGTCTATGGCGAAGGCACAACCGTCACCATCACGCTGCCCATCGCACAGTGACACAGAAAGGGGGAGGCCGCATGCGCCGGCGCATCGTTGAACACATCAAGTCAGCCGTCATCGTACTGCTATTGTGCAGCGCTGCGTTTCTGGCGTTTGCAGCCAACTTCCCCCAGGTTCTGCGGCAGCTGGAGGACACACTGCACACCTCTGGCAGCACTTTGCCGCCCGGCGTGGAGCAGGGGGACTTTGCCGCCGCAGCCATTCCTGTCGCCATCTCTCTGCGCAGCGAGACAAACCGGCAGACCATCAGCCGCGACTTTGAGCTGCTTGAGAGCACCTACGAGGCCTTCGCCGGCTATTTGGGCGAGGCGCTTGCCACTGCAGAGCCGCCGCAGCGCCTCACCGGAAACGCCTTTTCCACACTGACACAGCAGCAGGGCATCTACTTCTGCTATGCCGGCGCCATCCCCCTGGACGCGCTGGCCCAGTGGCTCCAGAGCGAATACGAGGACGCCACCAGGACCGCCTCCTGGTTTTTCCTCAGTGTGGACGCTCAGCGGACGGTGACATTATACTTCGGAAGCAGCGCCGGCAGCTACCGCTGCGCTACGCAGCTGGTCTCCAGCGCGCTGGCTGAGCAGCTCGCCTCGGTCCAGTCCGACGGCTCCTACTTTGCCGGCGAGACAGAGGCGCTGCGCCGCATTTCGCCGCGCACCCTGCTGCTCGCCGACGGATCCAACCAGGCGGCAGCTGCCTCGGTCTCCAGCGCTGCAACTGCGGAGGTCTGCACCCAGATCGCCTCGCTGCTCAAGTTCAACCCCTATGGCGACGGCGCTTACCAGGCGCCCGACGGCACCTTGGTCTATACTGAGAGCCTGTGCTCTCTGCGGATTGCGCCGGATGGAAAGCTCTCTCTGGCCAACCAGGACCCCAGCCGCTATGCTGCGTCCGGCAGCAGCAACGCGGAGCTGATCTCCACCGCCTACACCATGCTGCAGTCGCTTACACAGCTGTATTCCAGCGATGCGCGGCTCTACCTCACAGGCTTCTATCACCAGGACGATCAGACCATCTTGCATTTCGACTACCTGCTCGACGGGCTTGTCATCGCCCAGCAGCAGGGCCATGGCGCCTCCGTCACCTTTGTAGACGGCGCCGTCTCCACCGTGGTCTTTTGGCTGCGCACCTATACCCGGCAGGAGGCGGAGCTGACCGCCCTCCCGGCGCCTCAGGCTGCTGCACTTCTGGAGGCCGGTTCAGTGCTGCAGTTGGAGTATGCCGATCTGGGCGGCGGATCGCTGCAGCTGGGCTGGAAGAAGGGCTGAGGGGGAATACACGATGTCCGTTTCCAAATTAAAAACCGTCATCATTATGATACTGGTGGCCATGAACCTGTTTCTGCTGGCCCTGGTGATCCCGGCGCGTATGCCGGGCTACCGGCAGAATCAGCAGGCGCAGGCCCAGCTTCAGACTCTGTTCGAGACCTATCAGCTGACGCTGGATCTGAGCACCCTGCCCAAGTCGCAGCCCCTCACCTCGGTCAATGTGTCCTACGACAGCGCCGCTGCCCTGACGGCCGCCACGGCGCTGCTGGGCCAGACCGTACTGGTCGAGGAGGATCCGGCGCTCTATCACAACACCTATACCTCTGCCAATGGCACCTTTCGCTTTTACCGCAGCGGTCTGTGCAGCGCCGCGCTCACAGGCTTTGAGCCCGTCTCCGACCCCGCCGGGCACGCCAAGGCGCTGCTGAACCGGATGGGGCTGGATATCTGCGCCATCACCTCGGTCGAGGTGGCGCCCGGCGCATTTCTGGTCACCGCAACCCAGGCGCTCGGCGAGATCCCTTTGGATCCGGGCCAGATCGAACTGATCTACAACGATTACTGCCTGACTGAGCTCTCCGGCACCCTCTATCTCGGCACCCTCTCCCGCCCGACTGCGCAGACCAGCATAGACTGCGGCGAGGCGCTGATCGCCTTTCTGGGCAGTCGGGATGCCCTGGGCTGGGTTGCAGACCAGGTCGATGCGGTAGAGCAGTGCTATACCCATGCGGGCACAGCCTCCGCCGCCACCGTCCGGCTGGATCCGGCCTGGACAATCACCACTGACACCGGCGCATTTCTGGTCAACGGCATCACAGGCGCTGTCACTTCCAGCCCATCCTGAACCCGCCTTTTTCCAGATCCTTTCATAAAAAAAGAGAGACAGCTTTGGCGCTGTCTCTCTTTTTACCAAAAAAAACTGAAACTTTTTGTTTCCATTTTTAACTGAAATGTATATTTTTTGTGAACGCCGTCGCCGTTTCGCCTTTACT